>DATHNK010000216.1:0-3189 GCA_035486075.1 Bacteroidia bacterium | reverse complement strand
CTTATAAATGCCACCTGCCAGGATAATAGTTACAAAAAGGACGGGTTTCTGCAACTGATACGATAAAGGTATTATATACTGACCCCCTACCCCCCTCTATAAATAGAGAGGGGAACAGTAAATGAAAAAATAACGGGTCGGGGCCGACGGGCGGTCAAAAATAACGGCATAAAACGGCTTATTTTATGAAAAAAATAAAATTACTCTTCTGCTTTTCATTTTTCATTTTTAGTTTTTCATTTTGTGAAGGGCAGAGCTGGATATGGAGCCAAAGGCGAATCTTTCTATTCGTACCCAACTCTGTTTATACAAGAACATGTTATTTCGGTAGATAATTCTGAAAATATTTATTATACTGGGAACTACAACAGAATCTATCAGGGATTTATCATAAAGATAAAAACATTAACAAGTAAAATTGTAGTGCAGTAACACCTATCTATTACTCCACCTTACAAACAACCATGCCACTTCAGCGGTTAATAAGGCACACACTGCAAATGTAGCGGGGATAAGCATTTTCCCTGATTGGCTGAAGACCGCTATTAAAGCAACGGAGTAAACCCCCACGGGAAGCAACATCAGCAACGAGAGTCCAAAAATATTTAAAGGTATTTTAAATGGCCGAGGTGCATTTGGCTCCTTTACCCGCAAGACTATTAGTGAAATAAACTCCAGGAATAAACCGGCGCCATAAAGGATCACATCAATTACAAGCAGATCGGTAAATGTCCAAAGCACCATAAAACTTACCACGACCGCACATACAATTATAGAAATATACGGGGTACTGAACCGTTTATGTACAATACTTAATTTAACTGGCAGCAGTTTGTCGTCAGCCATGGCTTTGGGTATGCGTGATATGGATAGCATTACAGCCGAAAATATTCCCAGCGCGCTGGCCATACCTCCTACGGACAATAATGCCCCTAACCACCAACCCGCCTTCTGCAAGCCCAGCAAAGGATAGCCGGAATCCGTCAATTTATTAAAATCAATTCCGGAATTTTGAGTAATATATGTTGTAATAATATATACCACTATAACCAATATAAAAGCTATTCCCATGGAAATTAAATACGAACGCACGGGCTTGTCCACTTCCCCGGCGTAAGTTGTAGTGTTATCCCATCCTAAAAAATTCCACATTACAGTGTACAGGCCCATTCCCAGGGAGGTGAAACCAATGCCATCCAGAGACAGCACCGGAGGCGTAAAATGAAAAGAATGGCTGAAAAATGTTATACCAAACAAAATAAAAAATGGTATCAAAATAATAGAGCCCAGAATGATAGAAACTCTGCCGACCGGAACAATTCCCAATATATTAAGCCCCGCGCTGCCCCATATTATCAAAAGACATAGCGGAATTTTATAGGCCGCAATAAACGGGAAGAAAAAAGAAATATAAGTGACAAATAACACGGGATAAATAGCCAGGTCGGTGAAGGAATAGAGCCAGGTCCACCAGCCTTCGTAAAAAGCCCACCTGAGGCCCAAAGCTCGGTTTACCCATTTGTAGTAGCCACCATTAACCGGCATCATGCTGTTTAATTCCAGCACAGCTAAAATGGTTGGTGCATCCCATAAAAAAGGTACGGTTAGCAGCAATAGTAGTGCACCGTTCTTTCCAACATACTGCAATAATGGCTCCAGCCCATAGGGCCCGCCGGAGACAGTAAGAAAAATTACTGCTACCAGCGAAAGTGGTTTTAATAACCTGGTTTTTGAAATAACTGCTCTCAACCCTGTATTGAATTTTGCATAAAGCAAAAATAACAGGAATACTATTGGGGGAGAAAAGATGTTAAAATTAAACCTATGGAAGGGGTAATTTATAGGAATGCAATATTATCCAAAGTATAAGAACCAGCACTCCAAGAATTACCATTGTCCTGCAAAAATAATCGTACCAATGGGTTTTGTAAATGTCATTCTCTGCAACGCCTACTTGCACATGCTCATTAAAACTGCTGATTATTTTATCCCTTATAACAATTTCCTGTTTAAGGCTATCATCATGGCAAATAACTGTTATTCTCCCGGAGTCTATATTCAATGTGGCCGTTTCATTGTCCGCTTTTATAACTTTATGGTAATGTGCAGGGCAAGGTTTATTTACAAGAAAAGTATCATGCAATGTTACGGAGTTTGAAGGTATGTTTATAATACTGTCGCGGGTTACGTACTGAATTGTATTGGAAATACTATCTTTTACTATTGGCTTAAATAATTCCGGATGCATGTTTTCCAGCCGCTGTAATTTCATTTGGGGCGTACAACCTGAAAAGGCCATAACTGCAATGCAACATGCAATTATTACGAACACGTTATTATTTTTCATCCGTTATTTGTTGGTGGGTTGAGAGAGGTGCTTACCCCATTTTTATTCATTTGAACTGCAGTCCATCCTTTAACAGCATAAAGCCCGTTTATAAACCCTACTAACACCAGTATCAGGCCTATATCCACAGGCTTATCTTTTACGGTGTCCCAGGTAATGGTAAACATGATGGTTGCCATGGATGCCAGGGCGCACATCGCTTTGCCGGAACCTTTTTC
The DNA here is from genome assembly GCA_035486075.1 of Bacteroidia bacterium. Classification (GTDB taxonomy): domain Bacteria; phylum Bacteroidota; class Bacteroidia; order JABEUT01; family JABEUT01; genus JABEUT01. Next base: position 624 of record DATHNK010000216.1, on the reverse strand, counting down.
ACCTTCCAGCAAAGTACCTTTAATAATATTCCAGAGTGTTTGGTTCATAATTATATTATCAGCAATATTGCTTATTATACTTTATTAAATTATCGATCCTGTTCAACCATCCTGTGAGAAATATATCCTGGCTGTTGTCGCCACCTGACCGGGCCAGGGACACAATATCACGGCAATATTGTTTCCTTCTGTCCAAAATCGATTCATAGAGTTCATCTTTATCACAGGCATTCAAAGCCTGGATTGTAGCGCTTCCAAAAATGCCATCCTCTGCAAGATGTTTATTGAAAATAGTATTCACCAACTTTTGCACATCCAGTTCAGGAAAATGCTGCCCGCTGCACCAAACCCAGTCTGCTATCGCATTGGCTATCCGCTGATCGGCAAGCTGGTCTGCCAGGCACTTATCCCAGTATCCCGACTTGAATATCTGCGACCAGTCATCGGCAAGCATAACAATGAAACGATGATGGCTCGCGGCGGTATCTCCAAAGAAAGAAACCCAGGTTGTCCAGGTAATCCCTTTATTGGTTTCGCCTCCTTTATCAGCTGCATTATTAATATATCCGCCTTCGGCGGAAAGTATGAAAGGTGCTAAGAGTTTATGGTTTGCCATAGCTATTT
>DATHNK010000215.1:0-7157 GCA_035486075.1 Bacteroidia bacterium | reverse complement strand
TTTAGGTGCTGAATCGGTGTTAGAAGATGCAATAGGCTTTTGAGGTAATTCTATTTTACCTATAATGGTGGGGCCTTCCAGTTTGCTGAACTTGGTAGGAACAAAATCTTCTTTTATTCTTTCCGGCGCAGGTTTTGTTTTTACTTCTTCAACAGGAGGTTTTACTTCCTCCACTTTTTTAGGTTCTTCTTTTGGTTTTTCCGGTGCTTTTACTTCAGCAACTTCTTTTTCCTTTATAACCGGTTTGCCTTTTTTAGGAGGTTCAGGCAGATCTATTTTGCCCGTAATTTTGGGGCCTTCCAGTTTTACTTTTTCCCTTTGTGCCGGCTCAGGGGCCGCAACAACAGGTGTTGGCGCTTTTACAACAGGAGCTTCAACAACCACTACAGGAGGGGCTTTTTTAGCCTCTTCTTCAGCAAAAATTATTTCTTTTTCTTTCTGAATCTGAACCGCCTCATCTTTGGTCTTTTTTTCGCCTTCATATTCTTTCCTTACAAGTGCATATTGGGCATCGGTTATTTTATGGTTAGGGTTCGATTCAACCTTATGCCCATTGGAGTTCAGAAAATCGCTGAGCGTTCCTACACTCACGTTGAGTTCCTTTGCTACTTTACTTAACCTATGTATGCCTTCTCCTGCCATATAATTTATTAGCTTTTAGCCATTAGCTGATAGCTGTTGGCCATTAGCTGTTTTAGCTTTCAAATTCCTTTCTTAAAATACTCTGTACTTCTTTTATTGTTTCTTCTTCCAGGTCGGTTCTTTTGGCAAGGTCTTCCACAGTTAGTTCCAATACGCTCTTAGCGGTATCGCAACCAATGCTCTTCAATGCATCGAGTATCCATCCTTCTATTTCATCTCCGAATTCATCCAATGGAACGTCTTCGGTGTAATTTTCTGCATCCCTGTACACATCTATTTCGTACCCCGTCAATCTTGCAGCCAGTCGAATGTTGTGTCCGCCTTTACCAATAGCAAGTGATACCTGGTCGGGTTTCAAATACACATCGGCATGTTTGGTGGCTTCATCAATTTTTATGCTGGTAATTTTTGCAGGATTAAGCGCACGGGTAATGAATAAAGTAGGATTGGTGGTGAAATTGATAACGTCAATATTTTCGTTTTTCAATTCCCTTACAATACCATGTATACGTGATCCTTTCACACCTACGCAAGCCCCAACAGGATCAATACGGTCGTCGTAAGATTCCACGGCAACCTTGGCTCTTTCGCCCGGTTCGCGGACGATCTTTTTAATAGTGATAAGTCCGTCGAATATTTCAGGCACTTCCATTTCAAACAATCTTTCCAGAAATGAAGGAGACGTACGAGACAGGGTAATTACTGGATTTGTTCCATTCATTTCTACAGAAAGCACTACCGCACGGATAGTATCTCCTTTCTTGAAGAAGTCGGATGGAATCTGTTCTGTACGTGGCAAAATGAGTTCATTGCCTTCATCATCCATAATAAGGATCTCCTTCTTCCATATTTGGTATACCTCGCCGCTGATAATATCGCCTTCTTTGTCTTTATATTTATGAAAGAGTGATTCTTTTTCCAGTTGAGAGATACGTGAACTCAGGTTCTGCCTTACTGCGAGGATAGCCCTGCGGCTGAAATCGAGGAAATTCACAGGTTCCGAAACATCTTCCCCTACTTCAAAGTCGGGCTCAATTTTAATGGCTTCGGAATAAGCTATTTGCGTATTCGGATTTTCAATTTTATCATCTTCCACAATCACGCGGTTTCTCCAAATTTCCACGTCGCCCTTATCCGGGTTTACGATGATATCGAAGTTTTCATCTGTTTCAAAACGCTTGCGGAGCATAGCTTTAAACACATCCTCAATAACGTTCATGAGGGTTGCTTTGTCAATGCTCTTAATTTCTTTAAACTCGGAAAATGACTCAATAATATTTAAGTGGGTAATTTCCTTTAGTTCAGCTACGTTTGCCTTCTTTGCCATGACTATAAATTTTAAAACTTACAATTTTATTAATTCAAGCGGGTTATATAAACAACAAAGGAGGTCGCTTGAGCCCTCCTTGCCAGTACTTAATTAATGGGAGAATCCTATCCAAATCACATAATCCGCTGCAAAGATATATATTATTTGCAGAATAAATGTCTTTCCACAGGTAAAATAGAACTAAAAGAGGGAAAATAGTATACTTTTGAACTTTAAATGTAACCCGGAAAGTAATATTGCCGTTGATAATCAAAATGAAAAGGCTATTTCTTATTTTTAGTTCCGTATTTATCTGGGCTTTACCTTCCAACGCACAGAAAAACTCCGAATTCGGCATATTTTTGGGTTGTTCCTATTATTTGGGTGATTTAAACCCCAATGGCTTTTTTAATGAGTTTACCCGCCCTGCCGCAGGATTAATATATCGTTATAATATAAATAACAGGTTTGCTGCAAGGCTCAGCGCACTTGCAGGAACGCTTACTGCCGATGATTCCAAATCGTCTTCGGCATTTCAGCGGGAACGGAATCTGAATTTCAAATCACCCGTTGATGAACTTTCAGGCCAAATGGAATTCAACTTCCAGGAATATGAAATTGGCAATTCTAAATATACTTTCAGTCCCTATATATTTGGAGGATTGGGTTTTTTCAGGATGGATCCGCAAGGAAAAAATGGAGACCAGTGGGTTGAATTACAACCTTTGCGTACCGAAGGGCAGGGCACACAGGCCAATCCCGATCCTCCCTACCATTTAATTCAGCCCTGTATTCCCTTCGGAATCGGGATAAAGACATCCTTCTCGCAAACGCTCTGCCTGTCTATTGAATGGGGGATGCGTAAAACCTTTACCGGCTATATTGATGATGTAAGTGGACTTTACCCAAATACGGCGCAGTTAGCCAAAGCGACAGGCCCTAATGCCGCGTTAGCGCTTGCCATGTCAAATCGCAGTATTAATACCGACCATGCCTCTATGGTTGGCACAGAAAGAGGAAACGGTAAAGACGACTGGTATTCCTTTGCAGGTATTATTATTTCATTCCATCCCAAGAAATTGGTGAATGAGTGCTTCAGTTATTTTTGAGAAATAGTAGCAAGCTTTACCCGAAAAAATTCATATAGTTGTATTAAACTATAGTGTGATGAGACAAGTAATAATTTATCATGGTGAAGATGGTTATTGGGTTGCAGAATGCCCTAGTTTACCTGGTTGCGCATCGCAAGGGAAAACAAAAGATGAGGCTTTGATCAATATAAAGGAAGCCATAGACTTATATGTAGACGCATTAATGGAAGGCATTTATTAAACAATGGGGTATGAGTGTTGAAGAGTTTATTACTTTACTGTAGGTTCTCAAAGAAATAGAAAAACATAATTTCTACTTATACAACTCCACATCATTATGGCCCTGTGCCTGTTCAAATGAGTTCAGCTTCATTTTTTCTACCAGGTCCATTTTGCGCTTGTTGAGCAAGATCTTTTTAATATTTTCTTTTTCAAAGGATAAAGGTGAGATACTGTTTTTAACCATAAAGCCTTTTATGCCGAGGTAGTAGGCATTAACGGAATCCGCGATCTGCACAATATGGTTATTGTTGTTTTGTAGAAAAATATCCTGGTTGGCGGTTTCAATGGGAACTTCTTTTAGCACATCGTCAAACATAAGCCAGGCATTATCATCCAAAAAATAGTTGGAGGCATTCTGATTGCAAAAGGTAGCCAGTTTTTCCCGGTCCTTTATATCATTGGAGTTCATCCAGCCTTTAAGTTTCTCCTGCCCCGATACTTTTTTCGGCACCTTAACATAAATGATCTTTACAATATCGTTTTTTAACTGGAAATCTTTTTTGTTTTGTTCGTAATAGTCATTAATTTCCTGTTCGGCAATAGTAGTATCCAGATTTTCTTTTACCAGTTCCTTTTCATACTCATAAATGATGAGCGAGTTCTTGTAATCCTCTATCTGCCTTGTAAAATCAATCTGTTTAGGGTCGAGGTTATTCAATGCCTGGTGGACAATAACCTCCTGCTGCATCCAGCGGGTAAGGTATTCATTTAGAATTTTCATACTGTCGGCTACCTTGGTGCCTTTGGGAACGATTCCCTGTATGTCAGCGAGGTAAAGGTATGCATCAAAGGCCCGTGCAACAGGCTTTTTAGCAGGGTCGCTATTCTTCTTTATTACATTACAGGAGTAAAACCCAACCAGGATAAATAAAAAAGGCAAGAGTGATTTCAGGCCTTTGAATTTTATTGCCATTGTCTCAGTAATTCAATTAAATCAGCCATCAGGTGGCCTTTCGGGGTGTCAGCCTGCGCAGGGTACACTTCCATGATCTTATTTAAAATTCCTTCCGCCTGTTGCGTAGTTATAAGTCCGTGCATATTTTCAATTGATGTGAGCGCTTCCATAGCAATGGGAAAATCTTCTTTCATCACAATATCGGCAAACATTTCGATATGAGGGGTACAATCTAAATCGGCTTCCCAGCAAGCGGTAAGTAATTTCTTTTTATCAACCGGCCCTGCTTCGCTGATAGCAGTCATAAGCAACTCCGCCGCTTTTGGTTCTTTCTTAATAAAAGCCAATACCTGCACACGGTCTTTTTTATGGCGGTCGTCACAAATAAGTTCAATGATAATATCCATCTGTTCCTTCTTAGCTTTGTTTTCATCTTCTATATTGATGTAAACCGTGTTGTAAGCCTTAGGGTCCAGCAGTCTTTCTTTCAGTAAATCTTTATTTAATGGCATTCTACAAAAGTATTTTGATTGTAAAATTAAGCATTAATGTAAATGCAGGCCCAAAATAGTCGCTATATCATCTCTCCAGATGAGCACATAAACGCCCAGAATAGATACCAGTCCTGCAAAAATTGTCTTGGCCGTAATTTTTTCTTTATACAGGAAATAAGCCATTGGCATAATTATCAGCGGAGTCAGCGAAAGTATGGTTTGAGCGATTGCTACCTTGCACAAGGACAGGCTCCACATAACAAGCACTATAGATAGCACCAACCCGAAAATGGTGGAGAGTGTCGCTTTAAGGAGTGTCTCTTTTTCTTTTTTTATGGGATCAATAACATGTTCTTTTAGTTTACCGGTTGCAATTGTAAAAAGAAAATAACCCGCAGTTGCGCCCAAAACCCTTATCCATGTGGCATGAACAGGGGATATTAAAGCGGTTTCTCCGGTAAGCGCTTTTTTGGAAAGTGTCATATGCAAGCCCTGGCATACCCCCGACAACACACCGAATAAGACCCCCTTGCTTATTTTTCCATATTCATGGGTAACATGTTTGTCCAACTCTTTGGTGTCGCTGGCTTGTATGAACCAGATCATGCCGCTGATGGTGATAGCCATGCCTATTATCCCGATAAAATCCATCCGTTCGCCTATCATAATAAACCCGAATCCAAGCGCGGCACCGGGAGCAATAGTGTTCAATATGCTGTATTTTTTTTCACCGAGTATGGCCAGGCAATGGAACCCGAAATAATCGCCAACGGCAAGCCCCATTATTCCCGACGTGCACAAATAAAAGTATTCGGTTGCCGATGGAGCAGTGAATAATGTAATAGGAGTTTTTTTATCCATAACCATTACAATTATGCTGAGTACAATAAAAGCTACGAGTAGTCTGAAATGATTTACAGCCACAGGCCCCCATTTCCTTGCCACATCAGTAAATGGAAAAGTGGAAAGGCCTCCCACGATCATAGCAAGAAATGCAATTAAATAACCAAGTCCGGAACTGTTCATGGGAGAATTTGAGTGGCAAGTTTACGAAAGAAAAATAACTTCTGTTTCATGACTTTGTCATTCTGACGAAGGAAGAATCGCTATTGCTTAAGAGATCCTTCGCTATGCTCAGGATGACAAAGTCATTGGGTAGAGAACTTTCCACTAACTTTACAAACTTTATAAACTGATACATGAACATAATAGTTACCGGAGCTAGCAGAGGAATTGGGTTTGAACTCGTAAAACTTTTTGCTGCTGACCCAAAAAATAAAGTGGTTGCTATTTCACGCAACCGCTCCAGATTAGAGCAACTGAAAAGGGAATGTCGCGGTGGTATTGTTTACCCTGCGGTGGTTGATTTTAGCAATAAAGATTTTAAACGGGATATTACTTTGCAGGTGCTTTCACATATTAGCAGTGTAGATATTTTGGTGAATAATGCCGGGGCTTTGGTAAACAAACCCATGGAGGAACTTACCACCGATGATGTGGAAAAAATGTTCCGTGTGAATGTTATATCCCAATTTGAATTTTTGCAAGCCCTGTTACCTTATATGGGCAAAGGAAAATTACCTACGCATATTGTAAATATATCGAGCATGGGCGGTTTGCAGGGAAGTGCAAAATTTCCGGGGCTGAGTGCTTACAGCTCAAGCAAAGCTGCTCTTGCCACGCTGACGGAATGCCTTGCCGAAGAATTTAAAGACCGAAACATATCGGTCAATTGCCTGATGCTTGGTGCAGTGCAAACGGAAATGTTTGAAGAAGCTTTCCCCGGAGAAAAAACGGAAATGACTCCATTATTAATGGCAGCCTATATCCGCGATTTTGCATTTACAGGCGCTAACTTTTTCAACGGGAAAATAATTCCGGTGGCAAAGGGGACGCCGTAGGATTTGTTAAAGATTGTATAACTTTGTAATAAGCAATCCCGAATTATGACAACAATAGCTGAACGGAAAAAAATAGCAAAACTTGTTTTGACAATTAACGACGAGAGCGTTATTAATAAGATAAAAATATTGCTTACTGTAGAATCAAAAACAGCAAGGGAGAAGTATATTAAGCAGTATAACAAAGAAGTGGATGAGGCGGATGCCCGAATTGAAAAAGGAGAATTTTATACCGGTGAACAGGCAAACGCTTTACTTGCAAAATGGCAAAAAGAGGTATTAGCTGGGATAAAAAAGCCTGGCAAGACTTTATAAACATACTTGAATATATACGAGAGGACTCGCCTGAAAATGCAATCAGAGTGGGTGTACGTGTAGCTACTGTTATAGAGCTAATTACCGAACACCCCAAAATGTTTAAACAAGATGCTATGAAAATGCGAAATGATGGAAGTTTCAGAGTATTTGTTCAGGACAGCATTAGAATTACTTACCGGATTAAACCAAAGGAAATTCGAATTGAAAGAATAAGGCATACTTCAC
>DATHNK010000214.1:0-5699 GCA_035486075.1 Bacteroidia bacterium | reverse complement strand
GTGTAAAGAATTAGAAATAGAGTTTGATATTATTAAAAATACCCCCCAATGAAAACTGAAAAAATAAAATTGTTCCTTGTTGATGATGACGCAATATTTTTAAAATCATTGGAAATAGAATTCCTCCAGCATGCCGATTTTGCGATTGAAACATATCCTACCGGAGAACTATGCATACAGAATTTGTCCCATAATCCCGATGTGATAATTTTAGATTATCATCTGGATGGGATAGATAAAACCGCTATGAACGGGATGGAAACACTGGATAAAATTAAAGCCACCTATCCGGATATCTCCGTTGTGATGTTATCCTCTCAGGATAAAATTGAAGTAGCTGTAAATTGTATCCATCACCGGGCTTTTGATTATGTGGTAAAAAGTGAAACCGCATTCACCCGTTTGCAAAAAATCATCACTACTATTTTCAAGTATAAGAAAATGGAGAAGGAATTAAATTGGTATATGGAGAGAATGTAAGTCGTTATCCCGCTTTTTAAAGTGGGAATCATGTAACACTTTATTAAAATTTTGTAACAGCTTTAAAGTCAAATCTTCAGACCTTTGTATTATTGAAAAACAGATACTATAATATAAAATCAGGAAAATGAATACAACCGAAGTAAAGGGAAGCTGGAACGAACAAAAAGGTAAACTTAAAATGAAATTTGCAGCCTTGCTGGATAATGACCTTCTATTTGAAGATGGCAAGAAGGATGAGATGTTTGGAAAACTCCAGGTAAAACTTGGGAAATCTAAAGAAGAATTATTAAAGATCATTGCCGCATTATAATTTCTGCCGGAGCAATCATTGCCGGTTGCTTTCTTTTATAACTCCTTATCAAAGTGTCCCGGTCATTAAATGACCGGGATTTTTCTTTTTTGTTCCACCACTAATAGCTGAAATAGCCATACGTAAATTATGCAACGCTTTTGTACTATTATGTAACATTGCATAGTGCAAGGAAATCAACCTTTGCAATGTTATGAAAATTCATTCATAATATAAAACAAAGCAACATGACAACTACAGAATCATCCAACAAAACTGAACAGTCGACTGACTCTTCAAAGACACAAACAACGGGAACTTCCAAGGAGCAATCGAATGGCTCTTCGAGAGAACAATCAACCAATTCTTCCAGCGCAAATCAACATAACATTGAAAACCACAAAAGGACCGCGGGCCATCTGGAAGAAGCGGCGAAACAACATCATCAAGCTGCAAAATTTCATGAAGCGGGAGATCATGAAAAAGCTGCTGAAAGCACCATCAGGGCTCAGGGACATGCCAGCCTGGCAAACGAATCTCAAAAGGAAGATTCAAAGCAACATGCGATGAGCAGTTCATCTCAAAACAAATCATCGGAAAGTTCTTCATCAGCAAGATAATATTTCCGTTCGGAATTTTATTTAAAGCGTCGTGCAAAAACATGACGCTTTTTCTTTTATTCAATATGTGAATTATACAAACAATCTCAGGCCTTATGTAATACATATCCGGAGCAAGGGATGCACTTTTGCAGCCTAATAATTAATAAATCTTAAAAACAAAAAATCATGAAAAAAAGTATCAAAACTCCAACAAAAATAGGAATGCTTCTGGCATCCTTTATGTTGGTCTGTAGTATAGTCTCTGCGACAACATATACAGCTGTATTATCCGGCAACTGGAGTGCATCGGCAACATGGGGAGGCACAGCGCCGCCATTTGTTCTCAGCACAACCGACCAGGTAATTATTCCGTTACTCATAAATGTAACCATGGACCAAAATGTTACACTTAACGGCGCTTCAGCTTCCCTTGATGTATTGGGGACTCTTTCCGCTTCGCCTTTTATTAAGTTGAATGATATTTCAGGAACCATAACCGGTGCCGGAAGTATCAACGCAGCGAATATCATATTTGGTGCAGCTGCAACAGTTACAGCTACAGGAGCCATAATTGCGGATAGTATTAATGACGCAATGGCTGCTCTTAACTCCACTGCTCAAATTACGTTTTATAACGTACTTGATTTATCCGGGGTGCTTACCATGGATGCAGCAGGCATACTTACTGCAGGAGCCAATTCCAATATCCTTATATCGGGTGGCAGTATTGCGTTATTAGGCGGTTCGCTTGCGCTTACAGCCACTTATAATGTAAAGTATATTACATCTTCTGCATTGGCAGGATTGGAATTAACAGGCACAGGATTAGGAACTGTAACTATTGCAACACCAATTGCTGATACTGTTGCACTGCTTTCTAATGTAATAATGACCGATTCGTTAAAGTTTACCAGTGGTATTTTAAAACTTAATGGATTCACACTAACTACCGTTAGCCAGATAACCGGTGCTGTAGCTATTGCAGGCAATATGCTTTCAAGTGTTATTATTAATACTCCGGCTGGATTATCCAATGCTTTAAATTTTGTAAAGGGATTTCAGAATGTGAATAATTTAACCGTAAATGTAGGTGGAGGAAATTCAGTAGCAATTTCATCACCTCTCACAGTAAATGGTGTCTTAATGATTGCCACAGGCAGTACATTAAATATCAGTAATGAGGCACTGACTGTAGTTGGAGATTTAACCGGTTTGGGTATGATGCAAGTGAATGCGCTTTCAAAATTGGCCTTCACAGGTATCACTTCTGTTACCGGAGATGTTGCACTAAGCGGGATCATGTTAAGTAAATTCACAGAAAACATTGGCGCTGGCAAAACTTTAACGCTGGCAACTGCATTGAAAGTTGATACGCTCGATTTAATGAGTGGAACTCTTGTTCTTAATGGAAACAACATGTCAGTAAATGGAGATGTTACGGCAGCAGGCACAGGATTAATTCTTTCCACTTCAAAGTCGGACATCACTGTTACTACTACAAATGCGGTAACCGGTCCAATCATGTTTTCAGCTTTAGGTGATTCTATCCACAATATGACAGTGACTATTGGGAATTCAGGGTCTGTAAAATTAGGAACTGATCTTATTATTAAAGATACCCTGCACTTTTTTAGCGGGTATGTAGATTTAGACAGCAACAATTTAAGTATCGGTATGGCCGGTGCGGTTACAGGGGCAGGTATCAATGCTTATGTAATTACCAGCGGAGGCGGAGATTTAATTATGGATGCAAGCGTTAGTAAAGCCAGAACTTTTCAAGTTGGTACAGTAACTAATTACTTGCCTGCTCTTATCAGCCTTAATTCAGGTTCAGATAGCGGAACAATAGGATTAAGTGTTTCTCCTAAGGTATATGCGCAAGGTATTACAGGTGTTGTAATATCCGCATCTCAACCTATGGTTGATGCTACCTGGTTGTTTCAAAATAATATAGGTTCAGGAATCAATGCCAATATGACATTGTCATGGGCTGCTTCAGCTGAAGTAAATGGTTTTATGCATGCTAATGACTACATATCACACTATGCATCAATGTGGGATGACATCGGCGATAGCATGGTTGCGAACTTAGCAGGAGGCTTATATAGCGTTACACGCGCCAATATTACTTCCATGAGTCCGTTTGCCGTGTTCGAGCAGAAAACTATTCCTACTTCTATAAATGAAGTAACAAAAGCAAATTCTGATTTTATCATCTACCCAAACCCGGCCTCTGAAAACCTGTATGTAAAGAATGCTACCGGTACCACAGGCTTGGTAAATGTAGAAGTATATAATACACTCGGACAACTGGTTTCAAATTTTCAGTCGACAAATGATTTGATTGCAGTTCCTGTAAGCCAATTGGCCGCCGGAACTTACCTGATCAGATTATATAACGATAATTTGGACATGGTTAAGAAATTCAGCAAGATGTAGGATTGTTTTAATTAGTTCTGAACTAATTAAACACTGTTGAAAAGGTCCCCGGCAAATACTGCCGGGGACTTTTCTTTTATACCTGGTGCGCTGGAATTGGAATAGCCATGTGTGAATAATGCAACTATTCCCTTTAGTTGTGTAATGCTTTACGCCCGGCGGCAATGCAACTTTGCATCATACAAATTCACTAATAATAAAAACAATGAAAAATCCAATAAAAGAAATAATCACCACCTCCGCACAAAAACTGATAAAGGTTCAGTTAGATTACCGGACATGTATTTATATAAAGAACATCGCCACGCTTCAAGTATGGCTTCCAAAGTATCCTAACGCAACAATAATAACATATTAAACCCAAAAAACATTATGAAGAAGTACATTATACTATTGTCAGGTATCGCATTATTATTTAATGCATGTGTTCCGAAGAAGGAATTGATCAGTTCACAAAAGAGAGTGAAGAATTTGCAGGCGGACAGCAATGGCACACATGCGCAATTGAATGACTGCAATTCTCAGGTTGCCACGTTGCAAAAAGAAAAAGCAGATTTGAAAAATTCCATGAGCGACCAATCAGCCAATTACCAGTCTAACCAGGCGAATTCCAACATGACCATTGCTGATCAGGCAAAGAGATTAAAAACATTGGAAGCGCTTATACAGGCGCAAAAGGACGTAATGAATAAACTTAAAAAGACTGTTGCCGATGCTTTAATAAACTTTAAGCCGGATGAATTAACTGTTACTTTAAAAGACGGGAAACTTTATGTTTCACTCCAGGAAAAACTTTTATTTGCTTCGGGCAGCGCAGTAGTTGACCCCCAAGGCAAAGATGCATTGAAAACGTTGGCAACTGTTCTTAATACAACTTCCGGAATAACTGTTGATGTAGAGGGCCATACAGATAGTATTCCCATGGCCGGAAAATACGAAGATAACTGGGCTCTAAGCACTGCTCGCGCCACATCTATTGTTCGCATTCTTACTAAAGATTATCAAGTGAACCCTAATACCATTATTGCTTCGGGCAGATCGAAATACCTGCCTGTAGCAACTAACTCAACCCCTGAAGGCAGGGCCGGCAATCGCAGAACCGATATTATTTTATCACCTGATTTAACCGATCTTTTCAAATTACTTAACCAATAGTAATGCGAAACATTATAATTCTGCTTGCAGCCGTATGCTTAGTAACATCAGTATCTGTACTGAGTTGTAATGAGTCTCAAAATACCGAAACCGTACAAAACAATAATTCCGATTCTACGGACATTACCGATTCAACAAATACAGCATATATGAAAGACATGGAAAGCTACAGGAAACAAATAGGAGATACAATTGATGCCAATATTAAGAGTATCGCTGATTTTAAAATGAAAATTAAAAATGACACGAAACACGCCAAAGCCTTTTATGATGACAAAATAGAGGCGCTGGAGAAAAGCAATATAGAAATGAAAAAGAAAATAACTGCCTACAAAGCGGAAGGAAAAGACAAATGGGAAGTATTTAAAAAGGAATTCAGCCAAGGCATGGATACACTTGGTAAGGCATTTAAAGATTTAACGACAAAAGCGTAAAACAATTTATCCACAATATTTAATAAAAAATAAAATGACAAAAGATACAAAATGGGTAATAGACCAAACCCATAGCGAAATTACCTTTAAAGTGAAACATTTGATGATATCAAATGTATCGGGAACATTCAAAATATTTGATGCAAGTATTTATACTACCGGCAAAGACTTTAAAACAGCCCAAATTGATGCGTGGATAGATGCTTCTTCCATATCGACAGGCGATGAAAAACGTGATGAACATATAAAAAATGGCGATTTTTTCGATGTGCTGAATTATAAACAAATCACCTTTAC
>DATHNK010000213.1:0-7633 GCA_035486075.1 Bacteroidia bacterium | reverse complement strand
ACGCTCTGCCTCATCCCAATTCAACTCATCGAAAGGAAATTCCCTTTCCGATAGTTTGGAATTTATCAACTCGTCAAATTTTTCTTCTTCGTTCATCATTACATTGCTTTCGCTAACTTTTCTTTCAGTTGTTCCCTTGAATTATGGAGGTGCCATTTAGAAGTGCCCTCCGTAATTCCTAACATAACCGCTATTTCTTTGTGTTCAAATCCATCAATCACAAACAAATTAAATACTTTTTGGCTCATGGGAGGCAGTTCCATGATCAATTTGTGTATCCGCTCCGCATCCATTTTGGCTATTGCATTATTCAAATCAACCATTGGCGCATGCTCCGCATAGTCACTTATCATTTTCATGTTTTGCTTCTCCTTATTCTGTTTGCGGTATTCGTCTATCAGCACATTCACCATTATCTTTCTGATCCAGGCTTTAAACGGTACATCCGCCCGGTATTTTTCCATGTTGTTCAGAATCTTTAAAAACCCGGTGTTTAATGCTTCGTTTGCCTCTTCGTATGAATGTGTATACCTTATACAAATACTCATCAAATACCTAAATACCAGCTTGTAAAGCTCATACTGAGCCTTCCTCTCCTTCCTGATGCAAGCAGTAATTAAGTCAATCTCTATGTTCATTCAAGAAGGCTTTACCGGTAATTTTAAATACTAATACGCTCTATTTTGGTTAAAGGTTGGGGCAGACAGTGCAATATAGGGAAATATTCCATATCACACTGAAAATCAAAAGCAAAAAATAGTAAACTTTACCGGTTATTCAGCGTATTCAAGGCAATTGCTGCAGATAATGCGGCAGTTTCGGTCCGTAAGGTCTTTTCATTCAAAGAAACGGGGATAAAACCACTTCCAATTGCCAGTTCTATTTCTTCTTTGGTGAAATCTCCTTCGGGGCCAATTAATACAAAGGCGTTTTCTCCTGTTTTATAGGCAGAATTAAGGCTTTTCTTTTCAGAATTGTTGCAATGAGGAATAAATTTTTGCCCGGTAAATGCCTGATAATTGCGCACCAATTTTTCGAATGAGATCAGTTCCTCCATTTGAGGAAGGTATACCCTTCCCGATTGCTTCATAGCCTCAATAGCTATTTTATTTAACCTTTCTGTTTTGATAACCCTTCTTTCAGAATTATTACACTCCACGGGGATAAATTTGGTGAACCCTATTTCGGTGAGCTTTTCTATGAGCCACTCCATCCGCACCATATTTTTGGTAGGGGCAACGGCAATAACTAATTCCCATGATTGCTTGGGCTCAAAACTTTGAGATTCTACTTTCAATACGCATGCTTTTGGGTTGGCATTTTCGATTAGCGTTTTATAAAGATTGCCTTTGCCATCAATAATTTCTACGGCATCATTTTCCCTCAGTCGCAAAACACGCACACAATGCTTGGATTCTTCTTCATCCAATTTGCAAGTATCATCCGTTATTTTGGGGATGTAAAATCTATGCATATCTTTACTTTATGAACTTTATAACCTACGAGCCCCTGCAAATTTCAAGTAATATCCTACAGCGAACGAGATTTTGATACAGGCTGTTGACTTTCTTTTTTCTTTTCTATATCCTCTGGATTCTCTAAACCAAGAAATATCGCTTGTATTGTAAATAGCATAGACAGGAAAGTTACAAGAATTATGAAAATAATTATTATCCAATTCATAGGGAATGCATATATTAATTTCTCAACTAATATTATAGAAATCAAAGATGTAACAATTGAGAAGAATGCAAATGCTATGGCATCTTTAGTCAATGATTTAATTTCATCTATTTGGGCTATTTTCTTTTTATAACGAATCTCTAAAGATTGAAATCCATTTGGATAAGCGTCTAAAGACCTGCCTTTCTGTATTTCATATTCAGCAAGTATTTTAATAACTTTTTTTATTTCTTCAATACTTTTCCTTCCAACAGCATCTCGAAGCCGTTTAAAATCTTTTATGTTATCCTCAAAGGGAGGATAGCCGTCTTCTTTTTCTTCCCATCTATTAAGTGCTGCCATTCCATCACCAATAAGTAATTCTTTTACTTCGGCAATTTTAAAAAATGTAAAAACCGCCAATAATCCTGAAATTGCAGCAAGTACCTGTGCAGTTGTACTATAAAAATAATATAATGTTGTTGGTTCCATTACAGTCTAATTTCAATCCTCCCAATACTACTTTCTACTTTTAGCATTTAATGCTCCCATTTTAAGCCAGATACATTGAATTTGAACAGATGCTTTTTATTATTATAATACTCAACTTCCACGAGCATAGTTTTAGCCGCTTTTATTTTATTAATTATATCGGGTTCAGAGAACAACAAAAAATTCTTATCTACTACATTATTACGAGATTCAAAGGTAAAAGCTGGTTGCTTATCAAATCGTATAGTTACACGACAATTCCAGCCTTCATATACGTCAAAATGACCTTTTGCAACGGAAAAAATCACCTCATTATCATCTTCTTTATTCAATAGTTCTAATTCGCCCTCTGCTCCCTTATTAAATGCAAAATAGGTGGTTTTATCGGTCATTGCATCTACCTTTTTATCGTAAGTCCATTGACAAAATGCGTTTGAACAACAAAAGAAAAGTAAAGCTACAGTGATAAAATAGCTATAGGTTTTCATAGCCCTTAATCTTATTTTGTCCATCAATAATTTTTCGTGTCAAAGTTTCAATATCTCTTTCTAATTGTGAAGTATCTTCACCATTTTTCCTCTTCATTTCAATTAATCCCTGCTTTCCAAAAATAGAAGACTCACATCTTTCAATTTCCTTTTGAATACCCTGTATTGTAATTTCTTTATCTATCACCTGAAATTAGTTTTAATATTATTTCCTAAAACTTAATATTAATTGCTATGTAAAATTACTGATTTTCATAACAACATTGTATATACCACTTGCCAGTGATTCCTAATTTCTAATTCCTAATTATAGTTTCAGCACCGCCATGAAAGCCGATTGCGGGATTTCTACATTACCCACTTGCTTCATACGCTTTTTACCTTTTTTCTGTTTTTCAAGCAGTTTGCGTTTACGGGAAATATCACCACCATAGCATTTAGCTGTTACATCTTTACGTATCGCGCTTATGTTTTCGCGTGCGATAATTTTGGCTCCTATGGCTGCCTGTATGGCAATCTGAAATTGCTGGCGGGGAATCAGTTCTTTCAGTTTTTCACAAATTTTGCGTCCAAATTCTTGGGCATGGTCACGGTGAATTAAAGCGGCAAGTGCATCTACTAATTCTCCATTTAAAATTATATCCAGTTTTACTAATTCAGATTGCCTGTAGTCAATTGGGGTATAATCAAACGAAGCGTAACCCTTTGAAATACTTTTCAGTCTGTCGTAAAAATCAAATACAATTTCTGCAAGCGGCATTTCAAAAACCATTTCCACCCGGTCGGTAGTAAGATAATGCTGGTTCTTAATAAATCCTCTTTTTTCAATACAAAGTGACATTATGGAACCAACGAATTCCGTTTTGGTAATAATATTGGCCTGTATGTATGGTTCCTCCACATGGTCGAGCATGGTAGGGTCAGGCATATCGCTGGGGTTGTTTATAATCAGCATTTCCCCTTTGGTATCATAGGCTTTATAAGAAACGTTGGGAACAGTAGTGATTACATTCATATTGAACTCCCGGTCCAAACGTTCCTGGATAATTTCCAAATGAAGCATCCCTAAAAACCCGCAACGGAAGCCAAAGCCAAGTGCAGCGGTAGATTCCGGTTCATAAACAAGGGCAGCATCATTCAGTTGAAGCTTACCCATAGCGCCACGCAGTTCTTCATAATCATCTGTATCTATCGGATAAATACCTGCGAACACCATCGGTTTTACTTCTTTAAAACCATCTATTCCTTCTTTGCAAGGCTCGGCAACGGTGGTTATTGTATCACCTACCCGCACTTCTTTGGCAGCTTTAATACCCGAAATAATATAGCCTACGTCACCTGCACTAACTTCCTTTCGCGGTTCATAAGCCAATCGCTGTACGCCTACTTCTTCTGCAATATATTCAGTTTCGGTGGAGACAAATTTTACTAAATCACCTTTTTTGATAGTGCCATTAACTACTTTGTAGTAAGCCACAATACCACGGAAAATATTAAATACCGAGTCAAATATCAATGCTTGTAAAGGTGCATTTGGGTCACCTTTTGGTGCAGGAATACGTTCAATAATAGCTTCTAAAATTTCATTTACGCCTTGCCCGGTTTTACCGCTGGCAAGCAATATTTCATCTCTCCGGCAACCAATAATTTCCACCATCTGGTCCTTCACCTCTTCAATCATGGCGTTGGGCATATCCACTTTGTTCAGAACAGGTATTACCGTCAGGTCGTTATCTAAGGCTAAGTATAAATTCGATATAGTTTGAGCCTGTATGCCTTGGGTAGAGTCAACCAGCAGCAAAGCGCCCTCGCAAGCTGCAATAGAGCGGGATACCTCATACGAAAAGTCAACGTGCCCGGGAGTATCGATCAGGTTAAGCACATATTTCTGCCCCTTAAGCGTGAAATCCATTTGAATGGCGTGACTCTTGATGGTGATACCTCGTTCCCTCTCCAAATCCATATCATCGAGGATCTGGGCTTGCATATCACGCCCGCTGATGGTCTTGGTAAACTCCAACAGCCTGTCAGCCAGGGTACTTTTACCATGGTCAATGTGTGCAATGATGCAAAAATTACGTATGTTTTCCATTTTCGACATAGGGCAGATTCAATTGGGCGCGCAAAAATAGCCTATTTTTTGCAAGATGAGACAGTAATCCAATACCAGCCTTGAAATATCTTATATTTGCATTATAAACAACCGCCCATGAGCACGGCTGAATTAAAATATACCTTATTTAAAGTGATTGATGCCATTAATGATAGCAATACCTTAAAGGACATCTATTCCTTTGTTTCTAAAAAGGCTGATGCGGATTTTTGGGACAACCTAACCGAAGAACAAAAAACTGAGATTGAAACTGCCCTTAAAGACTTGGATGCTGGAATGGGTATTCCGAACGAAAAGGTAATGTCTCAATACAAAGGCAAATACCTGTAATGGAGGCAAGGGTTATTTGGTCTCCCACTACTAAAAAGTCTCTTGAAGAACTTGTTTCTTTTCTTGAAACTAAATGGGAAAATAAAGTTATTGTTAATTTTTTTGAAGAATTAAACCATAGTTTGAAACAGATTTCGCTTAATCCCGAAATGTATCCATTAGTTTCCACCTCAAAAAATATCAGAAAGTACATAATTAAAAGAAAAACACTGCTTTTGTATCGTGTCAAATAAAAAGATAGTATAGAACTTGTTATTATTCTAGATTCAAGATGCAACCCTAAAAAATATAAGGTTTAATTATTTTACTTTTACGATATGAGCACACCCAAAGAACCCGCCAAATTTTATACCGATTCAGGAATTGAAATAGAACGTTGTTATCCGCCTGTTGTTGGAATTGAAAATGAGCAACCGGGTGTTTTTCCTTTTACCCGCGGTGTGCATCCGGATATGTACCGCAGCAAACTTTGGACCATGCGCCAATATGCGGGGTTCTCGACTGCTGAAGAATCCAATAAACGTTACCATTATCTGCTCAATAATGGAACTACAGGACTCTCTGTTGCTTTTGACTTACCTACCCAAATGGGTTACGATTCCGACCATGATCTATCGGATGGAGAAGTAGGAAAATCGGGTGTGGCAATAGATACCTTGCGTGATATGGAAATACTATTTGATGGCATTAAGCTGGAAAATATTTCCACAAGTATGACGATTAATTCCACTGCATCTATTTTGTTAGGAATGTATATTGCCCTTGCCCGGAAACAGGGAGCGGATATTAAAAAGATTTCCGGCACGATACAAAACGACATACTGAAAGAGTATGCAGCGCGCGGAACATACATCTACCCTCCTACTCCATCCATGCGCATCATTACCGACATATTTGAGTATTGCGCAAAGGAAGTCCCAAAATGGAACACTATTTCAATCTCCGGTTATCATATACGGGAAGCGGGCTCTACGGCTGTGCAGGAATTAGCTTTTACACTCGCAAATGGTCGTGAGTATTGTCGGGCTGCCCTCAAAAAAGGCTTAGATATAAATGTTTTCGCCAAACGACTTTCTTTCTTTTTTAATGCTCATAATAATTTATTTGAAGAGGTTGCCAAGTTCCGCGCAGCAAGAAGGATGTGGGCGAAGATCACCAAAGACCTCGGCGCAACAGAGCCACAGGCGCAGATGTTGCGGTTCCATACCCAAACAGGAGGCTCAACGCTGACAGCACAGCAACCATACAATAATATTATTCGGGTGACCATACAAGCACTTTCTGCAGTGATGGGCGGAACACAATCACTACATACCAACGGATTCGATGAAGCACTTGCATTACCATCGGAAGATGCCGCACGGTTGGCTATTCGCACCCAACAAATAATAGCATTCGAGAGCGGAGTTCCTCAGACAGTGGACCCGCTAGCAGGCTCATATTTTATAGAAACCCTCACCAATCAAGTTGAAAAAGGTGCCTGGGAGTATTTAGATAAAATTGAAAAAATGGGAGGTGCAGTTAAAGCCATTGAGAATAGTTATATTCAAAATGAAATTGCCAACTCGGCTTACGAATACCAGGATAAGATTGAGAAAGAAGAAAAAATAATTGTCGGAGTAAATAAATTTGCGGTGCAGGAAAAAATGCCAGAAAACCTTTTGAGGGTAGATGATTCCATTCGTCAATTCCAGATTGACAAACTGAAAAAAGTAAAAGCCGAGCGTGATAATGATAAAGCGAAAGCATGTTTGGAACGTTTGGCCGCCGAAGCTAAAACAGATACTAATCTAATGCCTGCGATAGTTGATGCCTGCGAAAACTACGTATCGTTAGGTGAGATTTCAGATACGTTCAGAAAGGTGTTTGGAACCTATAAAGGATAAAAGGCAATGGAACGCGGATGACGCGGATTGTTTATGATTTGTTAAGATTTTTTTATCAGCGTTTATCTTAAGCGATCCGCGTCATCCGCGTTCTATTGTATTCCGTAATACCTTTCTTTCAATATTCCCATGTGATGTTTATTGTGTCCTGCTATAGCGAATCCAATCCCAAGCACAGTGATGCTGCCGCTTGGCATTTGCCCTTCACGCATCAGCATTTCATTGGTAAAACTTTTAAATAATTGGATAGTTGTCCCTCTGACCGCATAAAACTCTTCAAGTATATCATCTAAACTTCTACGGGAAGCCTCGGCGGTTACTGCATAGTCATTTTCCTCGAAACCTGTCAATTGCGTTTTATCATTTCTGGCAAACCGTAGCGCACGATAAGCGAATATCCTTTCGCAATCTATCAGGTGCTGGATCATATCACGCACTGTCCATTTGCCGGGAGCATACACTTTATCTCCCAATGCAATAAATTTATCCATTTCAGCTTGCCAATAAGGCTCGCCATATTTTTCCAATGCATCAATTAATTCAATATCCTCTATCTTTTGGATATATGCGCCATGATGGGCGGGGAGTGGGTTTATGTCGCTTCTTTTCATGGAAAAATTAATTGATTTTTTTACTGTCCATATACAACGTGTCGGGACATA
>DATHNK010000212.1:0-2247 GCA_035486075.1 Bacteroidia bacterium | reverse complement strand
AAGCAAAGTTAGAAAATAAAAGTGGTAAAGTACTGGTAAATTAAACATGGGCTTTAAACTACCCTTTTGTTGCATTCAACGAAGATATTGGAAAAACGCCTTTAGGTGGCTTAATTTTACACTAAATAGTAGAAGTATATGAAAGCGAAATATGGATTTATAATTGTAGGATTGGCATTATTCAATCAGACAACCTATGCACAAAGAGCTTCGGATAACCTTCAGCACTTTGAATTTAATAATTCCTTACCCGAACAACAATACTTAATTAAAAAATCGGGTAAAGGATGGAATTCTGAACCCTTCTATGCACCAGCTTATGATAGTATTTATACCATGAAATGGGACTCAAGGACTAAGAGTTGGAGTTTTATGAAAAGCCGGAAAATTGTAAACATGGTATATGATCCTCAAAATAATCTTACATTTTCCAATATCCAGTACTGGGATGGCTCTGCATGGGTTGATAGCAGTGAAAATATTAATACTTTTAATTCAGATAACACAATAAATTCACAAACTATAAAGATTTGGAATGGAAGTATATGGGTTAACTCGCAGTTAAATTCTTATAGTTACGACAACAACCATAACTTGAAGGATGAAATAGAGCAAATTTGGAATGGTAATAACTGGGATAATTCACTCCAATTTAAATACGGATATGATGCGAATAATAATAACATAAGCACCTTATATATGGTATGGAATGGAAACACTTGGGTGAACAACCAGTTACATACATATGAATATGATGCTGATAATAACAAAACTTTGGCTGTTTTCCAGGTATGGGAAAAGGAATGGACCAATGTGCAACGTTATACATATTATTATGCTGCAGGTTCTGAAAAAATAATGACATTAAATCAGTATTGGAATAATGATGCCTGGGAAAATGTTTCAAAGGACTCGGTAATTCAAAACCTTCAACAAAATGAAATTTCAGATGTGTATCAAATTTGGACAGGCCAAAATTGGCAAAATATTTCGTCAGACTCCTATTCCTATAGTCCCGCTTTGAATGCTATAACTGATTTGGGCCAATATTGGAGCGGTAAATGGATGAACACACACAAGGATGTATATACTTACGACAACAGAAATAATCTGGTTAAGATAATTTATCATGAATATAAGGGAAAATCTTTACATAAGTCGGAAGTAGATGCATTTTCTTACAATTCTTCCAATATTATAGAAAATGAAATCCACCAATTTTATGATTCCGATGGTGTTAAAGTAATTAATGGAAACAAGACTCGTTATTATATAATGAATGAATTAAGCGGGTTCAATTATAAAGGACAAAGTGTAGCAACCCGTTAATTGTAGTTTAACTTTTGCTGATTAAAATCTTTTTGTTTATCAATATATCGGCAATAGAAGGATACATATTCTTATGGAGTTTTGTTATCCCTTTTTTATGCACCCATATCGCTTTTTCAATACCTTCATCCCTCTGAGGTTTAGTCTTTTCACTTCTTCCCGTATAGGACATTTCAAACCATTTGGTTTGTTTAATGTTTAATTTTTTTTGCAACTCATATATATGATATGTTTCCTGCAAGGGCCTTACTATCTTAACTCCTTTTATGCCGCATTCTTCTTCCACCTCTCTTTTTGCGCCGGTTCTTGCGGTTTCTTTTTTTTCCAGTTTGCCTTTGGGTAAGTCCCACTTTTTATTCCGGAAAATTAAAAGGTACTCGCCCGCTTTATTTTTAACCAGTCCGCCACCTGCTTTCACCAGGTTAAACTGAGCTATGATCTCCGGTAATATTTTTTTCTCATTCCCACTGATATAGAGTAGTTTTATCTTGGTATTCTTTCTGAATTTTTTCCATATATCCCCAATACTTGTTTCGGGGTATGAATAAGATACAATTCCATTACCTTTAGGAATAACTTTTTTAATTTTTCCAAATAGAATTACTCTATCGTTGTAATAAACTTTATACATTTGTACCATGATTAATAACAGGGATTCAGCCCGCAAAGTTGCCGATTTTTTACTACAAATCAAAGCCGTGATGCTTCAACCCGATAAACCATTCACCTGGGCATCGGGAATTAAGTCTCCAATATACTGTGATAACCGCAAAACATTATCGAGCCCTAAAATACGCACATACCTGCGCCAGCAGTTTGTTGCAGCCGTAGTTGACCAGTTCGGTAAGCCCGATGTAATAGCCGGTGTTGCCACGGGTGGCATTGCTCATGGAGTGTTAGTTGCACAGGATCTGGGTT
>DATHNK010000211.1:0-3590 GCA_035486075.1 Bacteroidia bacterium | reverse complement strand
TAATAGGAATACAGGAATTGGGTAAAGGGTATTTTAAGCCTAGTAAAGACGAGAAAATGGATTTGATGCATATTGCTACATGTAAGTTGCTCGAGCCTTTCGGATATTATAAATTTATCAGCAAAGATGCTGACGGATGGCCCCACTATGAGGCCTTAACTAACTTGCCTCCGCTAAAACCGGGCGAGCAAAAGGAGATCATGAAGAAAGCTATAATAGCGTATTTCAACGAAAACGAAATCGCGGAGATTAACTAAAGAAGAAGAATATGAAAAATATTCCTGTAGAGGAGCTTTATGAAATATTTCAGCAACATCCTGTTGTATCAACCGATACGCGAAATATTCCGGTGGGAAGTTTATTCTTTGCTTTGAAAGGAGCAAATTTCAATGCCAATGAATTTGCTGCGGAGGCCATTAATAAAGGATGTGCGTTTGCAATTATTGATGATGAAAAGTATTATTCCGACAAGTGTATTTTAGTTCCGGATGTGCTGAAAGCATTGCAAAATCTGGCTAATTATCACCGCAGGCAATTTACAATACCAATTATAGGCATAACAGGTACAAACGGAAAGACCACAACAAAAGAACTGACGGCTGCTGTTTTGTCAAAAAAATATAACACACTTTTTACGCAAGGGAACCTGAACAATCATATAGGTGTGCCGCTTACATTGCTTAAACTTACCAAAGAGCATGAAATGGCAGTTATTGAAATGGGGGCAAGCCATGTTGGAGAAATAGACATGCTATCCCGCATTGCCGAACCGGATTATGGTATCATAACCAATATCGGCAAAGCACATTTGGAAGGATTTGGTGGCTATGAAGGAGTGATAAAAGCCAAGAGTGAACTTTACAAATTTATTAAAGAAAAAAACGGTGAGTTGTTTGTTAATGCTGATGACGAGTTATTGATGAAACTTTCCGAGGGTATTTA
This sequence comes from Bacteroidia bacterium, assembly GCA_035486075.1. Lineage (GTDB taxonomy): Bacteria > Bacteroidota > Bacteroidia > JABEUT01 > JABEUT01 > JABEUT01. The sequence continues at coordinate 2,648 of DATHNK010000211.1, read as the reverse complement.
TTTTACCTATGGAACATCGAGAGATGCAGACATAAGAGGCTTTCCGGATAAAGCAAGCTTTCTTGCCAAAGGAACCATAGAAATGATCGATGGGGAAGACATTGAAGTAAAAAGCAACCTGGCGGGTTCATATAACTTCTATAATATTCTTGCAGCTGCTTGCATGGGGTTCTATTTTGAGGTTACTCCGGAACAAATTAAACAAGCTATTGAAGAATATATTCCTTCCAATAACCGGTCTCAAATTCAGAAAAAAGGGAGCAATACCATTTTGGCAGATGCTTATAACGCTAATCCCAGCAGCATGAAACTGGCCATTGAAAATTTTGCTGCGGTGAATTCTACCAATAAAATATTGATATTGGGCGATATGTTCGAATTGGGCGAAGAGAGCCATAAAGAACATCAGGCTATTGCCGATCTGATAAAAGAAAAGGGCAATTGGGCGGGGATCTTTCTTATTGGTAAAGAGTTTTCGAAGGTAGAAACAGCCGCTAATGTTTTTTCTATTGTAGAAGATTTTATGAAATGGCTTGCAGAACACCCCATTATTGATGCTACCATTTTGTTAAAAGGCTCTCGGGGTATGCAAATGGAAAAAATAATCGATAAGATGTAAGTGGCAGATTATTAGCAATATAATTGATTTAATGTGAAATTTTATGTGCAAAATAAAGGGTCTTCATTTCCGCTTCATCCTATCCATCGTACTTCGCCGTTGGAAAGATATAAGGAGGGTATCTTAAAGTGAGGAGATTCAGCAACATAATAACACTAATTAAACCTTCCTATCTTTGCAGTATCAAAAAGAAAAAACAACAAAACAAAAACTGTCATGAAAACTAAAAATTTTGTATTAAGCGGTATCCTTGGAATAGCCCTATCGGGTTTTGTTCTTACCGGATGCCACAAAAGCGCAACAACTCCTGATACGGATTATACCGCAGCCCAGGATGAAGCCAATGCATCATTTGCATCAAATGATACAAAGAATGTTTCTGATGCTGCTATGCAAGGGACTACTAATAAGTATGGCCCTGCTCATACTATTCAGTCCGTTTATTCCTCGAATTGCGTTGTTGCATGGGATTCAACAAGTAACCCCGGATATATTACCGTTACCGTTAACTTTGGTTCTACCCCGGTGGAATGTAAAGATACCAGATGGAGACAAGGCGAGGTTATCGTTACCTGGAAGGAAGCCAGCGGACGTTTCCTCCAGGCTTATTTTGATTCGTTAAATACCATAACCGAGACTTTTAGCGGATACAAGGTTGGTTCTTTCAGTAACACCATGAATGGAATTACCGGTTCCAGAACATGGACCAATGAAGGCAGGAACATAGATGGTTTCCAAAACTGGGATTTTACAGCTAACCTCACTATTACCTATCCTGACGGAAAAACCGCTACATGGAATTCTTCCCGCAACAATGTGTTAACCGAAGTGAATTCAGTATGGTACTATGAAATTACCGGCAATGCGAGTGGAACTTCAAAGAATGGAGTTGGTTATTCTTTGACTATTACAAGCCCGCTTTATGTTACTGCTTTCCCATGGTGGCTTAATGGTTGTGCCTGGATCGAATCAGGCATTGTAACTATATCACGCGCATCTTCAACCAATGCACTTACTATTAACTTTGGTAATGTCGGTACCTGCGATGATCAGGCCGTTGCTACTATAAATGGTAATAACTATACATTCAACATGTGGTAAGTATTAACCAGTATTCTATATGGAAAGGATTGCCGGTTGGCAATCCTTTCTTATTTTTACCCGGACCATATTTGGTTAAAATGTGAAATGAAGGATACCTGGAAAGAATACTTTTCATTTAATAAGCAACAAAGAAACGGCATACTTCTGTTGTTAGCATTTATTATCCTGCTTATTGTTTACTTGTTCATTGCTGATTATTTTCCTTCCAAAAACAATCCGGTTGATTTTTCTTCTTTCAAAAATGAAATTCAAAATTCCGGTATCAAGTCACCCGTATCCAATGAAAAGGGCAATGCCTCTGTCAGGCTGATTGATATTAATTCCGCAGATACGGAAGATTTAATGACATTGCCTAAAATGACTTCCTATTGTGCTTCCATGATAGTACGCTATCGCAAAAAGTTGGGAGGATATTACAGCATAAAACAATTAAAAGAGGTGTGGGGAATGGATAGTAGTATGTTTAAAGCCCTTGCAGCAAAGGTAAAGACAGATTCAGCGGCCCTGCATAAAATAAATATTAATTCGGCAGACATTAAACAATTGGCATTTCATCCTTACATCCGGTATTATCTGGCAAAAGCTATTGTAAACTATCGTGATGAGCATGGTTTGTTTGCTTCACTTGCCGCGCTTCATAAAATGGCGGCTATAGATGACAGTACGTATGCAAAAATTGTTCCGTATCTGACCGTGGGGAATAGAAAGTAGTTACCTGTTAAATAATTTATAGGGACAGAGATTGCTTCGTTCCTCGCAATGACGAATTACTATTTTTTTGCCAGTCGGGCTCCGACCGTCATTGCGAGGAACGAAGCAATCTCTGTAAATCCTGAATTCTGAGATGTTTATTTCAGTGTTTCCACCAATTGCCCTGCATCTATGGTCAAGGCACATTTAAAATGTCCTTTAGGGCAGGCCTTAT
>DATHNK010000210.1:0-2975 GCA_035486075.1 Bacteroidia bacterium | reverse complement strand
CTGCCATTACCCATTTTAAAGTACTGGAAAGATTTCATTACGTTACCTTGCTGGAATGCAGGCTGGAGACAGGCCGCACCCACCAGATAAGGGTTCACATGCAATATTTAAAACATCCGTTGTTTAACGATGAAGTGTATGGAGGCGATAAAATTCTGCGCGGAACCGTTACAGCAAAATACAGCAAATTCGTTGAAAACTGTTTTAAAATATTACCACGGCAAGCGTTACACGCCATGTCTTTAGGTTTTACTCACCCCACTACCGGAAAAGAAATGTATTTCGAATCGAACTTGCCCGATGATATGGAACAGGTAATTGAGAAGTGGAGGAAATACACGAGTTCGTAAAGAAAACGATAATAATTTTGGCAATTCAATCCCTTCAATAGTATAAACATAGTAAACTTTAAGAACTTTACAAACTTTCTGCTCATGTATCAGTTTATTTACTACATTTGCAGCCCCAAAAAAAAGATTAGGTATGTCAAGAGTATGTCAAATAACAGGTAAAAAGGCAATGGTAGGAAACCGAGTTTCCCACTCTAATGCCAAGACTAAGAGGAAGTTCAATGCTAACCTCCAGCAAAAGAAATTTTACGTTGCCGAAGAAAAAAGGTGGGTAACTTTGAAGGTAAGCACCTCTGGTATAAAGATTATCAACGTAAAAGGCATATATGCTTGCCTGAAAGAAGCCAAAGAAAAAGGCTTTTACGTGGAAAAGAAAGCTAGAAAACCGGCCCTTGCAACAGCAAAGGCGTAATTTTAAAAACTAAACAAAATGGCAAGGAAAAGAGGCAATCGCATACAGGTAATTTTGGAATGTACTGAGCATAAAGCTAGTGGAATGCCAGGCACATCGAGGTATATTACCAAGAAAAACAAAAAGAATACCCCTGAAAGGCTCGAGTTGAAAAAATACAACTACGTGCTTAGAAGGATGACCGTTCATAAGGAAATTAAGTAATAAACCCCCATGCCCTATGTTGGGGGCGTAATGGAAAAACAAAATAAGACATGGCAAAGAAAACAGTTGCGACATTTAAAGCAGGAAAAGGAAAGGATTTTGTGAAGGTTATTAAAACCGTTAAAACCCCGAAAGGCGGTGTTAGTTTTAAAATGGAAATAGTTCACAAAGACCACGTTAAGGATTGGTTGGCTGCTAAGTAATCAAACTATATTTCCTTTGTAAAAGCTTTCTTCCTTAATCCGGGGGAAAGCTTTTTTAATTTAGGAGATAGACTATTTCTTGCAAAAGCACTAAGACGCAAAGCAAATAATATGAAAACCTATTTAGACATCTGCAAAACAGTTTTTGGCCAGTATAAAACATTGGCAGAAAAAGCCATGGCACAACTGGACGAAGAACAACTCAACTGGGCTCCTTCCAAAGAATCGAATAGCATAGTTTTAATTGTGAAGCATTTATATGGTAATATGCTCAGTCGCTGGACCGACTTCCTTACTACAGATGGCGAAAAGGAATGGCGTGACCGTGATAATGAGTTTATAACCGAAGAACCTTTGACGCGTGAGGAACTCAACTTTATGTGGGAAGATGGATGGGCGTTGTTTTTCCGGACGCTATACTCTTTAACTGAAGAAGACCTGGACAAAATTGTGAAGATAAGGGGTGAGGACCATACAGTAATTGAAGCGTTGCAACGTCAGACCGCTCATTACAGCTCTCACATCGGGCAAATAATTTATCTTGCTAAGCTATGCAAGGACAAAGATTGGCAATCCTTGTCCATACCAAGAGGTAAATCAAGGGAATTTAACCAGAAGATGTCGGGTAAAAAGTATTAATCAAGATGAATTTAAGAAGCATATTTGGCGGGGGTAGTAAATCGGGCTTCGACATTGGGCTCGAAAAGACCCGTAAGGGTTTTTTCTCCAGGCTAGCTGCTGCCATATTGGGCAAATCTACTATTGATGCAGAGGTGATGGAAAACATTGAAGAAACATTGATTTCTTCGGATGTAGGGATTGCAACCACGGTAAAAATTATTGAGAGTTTACAAAAGAAAGTAGAAGCTACCAAAGGTGCTAAAACGACCGATATCTATAGTATGCTGAAAGCGGAAATAGCCCATCTTTTAGCGAACAGTAATAACGGTACAGCATTAGAACTCCCAAAGGAAAAACCTTATGTAATAATGGTTGTAGGGGTGAATGGAGTGGGTAAAACGACGACCATTGGCAAACTGGCTGCTCATTTCAAAAAATCGGGATTGAAAGTAATGCTCGGCGCTGCCGATACTTTTCGCGCTGCTGCTGTAGACCAATTGCAAATTTGGGGTAAACGGGTAGATGTTCCTGTTATTTCAAGAGGTATGAATGCGGATCCATCGGCGGTGGCGTTTGATACGTTGCAATCTGCAGTAGCCCAAAAAATGGATGTGGTAATTATAGATACAGCAGGCCGCCTACATAACAAAGTAGGATTGATGACAGAACTATCTAAGATCCGGAGGGTAATGCAAAAGGTTATCCCTACTGCACCACATGAGGTTTTGCTGGTCCTGGATGCCTCCACCGGGCAGAATGCTATTGAGCAATGCAAGGAGTTTACCAAAGCAACGGATGTTACCGCTCTTGCCCTCACCAAATTAGATGGTACCGCCAAAGGTGGCGTGGTTATTGGTATTTCCGACCAGTTTAAAATTCCGGTGCGCTATATCGGCATAGGCGAAAAAATAGACGACCTCCGCCTTTTTGATAAGGATGAGTTTGTAGAGGGGTTGTTTAAGCAATAGAGAAAAATAGTATCTTTGTATAGAAAAAAATTTTGTATGGTAACCATCATCAAAAAAGGAAGTACACCAAGGCGAATTAATCAGGCATTGAAAAAGCTTCGTATAACCAAGGGTATAGATGCCTTTAAATTCTGCGGCACTATCCATCTGCAAGAAGACCCTTTGAGCATCCAAAAAAAGATGCGGAATGAATGGAAATAGTATTTTAGACAAAAGG
>DATHNK010000209.1:0-7712 GCA_035486075.1 Bacteroidia bacterium | reverse complement strand
AGATTAAACCGGCCGCCCGGCATAAGCCACAAACAAAGCCATAAGCAACAACACCAAATTTATACTTGCGTGCTTGAATTCCTTACGCCTGATGTGCGTGTATATGGCACCTGTCATTATCAAGCCAATACATGCTGCACCTATAAAAGTAAGGTAGCGCCCATGCCCTAATAACCTGGGAACTGTCACCAAAAGCCCGCTGATAAGTTCTGCCCCGGCTATTATTTTAATTATGCCCGGTTTAAAATCCTCGGCCCAAGTGCCACCGCTGGTAATGATCTTCTCTTTGCTTTGAAAAAATTTAAAGCTGCCAGTAATTACAAAGATCAAACCCAGCAGGCTCTGTACAATCAATAGTGTTATGGTCATGGTGTTTTAATTTTATTTCTCAAATGTATAAAATATGTTTTGAAAAATACAACAGTCATTTTTTATTAACGTGAACGGCTCTTAATATGGCAAGTACCCCGTACCCCTAATTTGCAGTCAGCAGGTACGGGACACTTGCGTGCCTGAAGTACCGGACAAAACAATAAAAGTATTGTACCCACTCAGCACAGCTAAGCTGGGGTGAGAATGGCTTTTCTGATATATATTTGCAGCCAGAATAAAACTTTGAATTATGATAAAAGACATAATCAATAACTATCAAAGTGCAACTGATGCACTCGTTAAAACAGCTAACTTATTTACTGAGGATAATTTTTTCAAGCGCCCTGCAGAAGGTAAATGGTCGGCAGCAGAAAATGTAGAACATCTTGTACTGGTTACTAAACCTATGGTTGGGCTGTTTGCAAAACCCGAGGTGCTGGTTGAGCGTTGGGGAACAATTGACAGGCCATCTCGCGGCCAGGATGAAATTGCTGAAGCTTACATAAAAGTAACTAATGGTACGGGAAGGGCACCTGACAGGCTTGTTCCGCAGGCTACAGAGCCCACGCAAGCCGCAGAGCTAAGTAAATTCAACCGGGTTAATGAAGAATATTTAAAAGTGATAGAATCTCTTACCGAGCCCCAGTTAAACACCTACCAGTTACCCCATCCATTTATTGGTAATATAACCGTTAAGGAGTGTTTGCATTTTATGACTTTTCATGTCAACCATCATCATAAAGCCATTACTGTAATTTTAAAAGGCCTTAGTTAAAAGTATCCGCACCATGGATATTCGACAGATTAACTTACAGCTATCTTCCATCTTGCCGGCCTGAAGTAACAGTACTGAACAATAAAAAGAGTCTGAAATATCTTTAGTTTATGAATAATTAACTGTTGTATTGTTCGTCGGTTACCTGTTCCATCCAATCTACCGGTGAACCGTTCAGCTTTTCTTGTATAGCGATATGACTCATAGCATTGGTAGTGCTGGCTCCGTGCCAATGCTTTTCATGCGGGAGAAAATATACTACATCGCCCTGATGGATTTCTTGCTTTGCCTCGCCTTCACGTTGTACCCATCCCGAACCGGAGATAATTATCAGAGTCTGACCAAACGGATGGGTGTGCCATGCTGTACGTGCGCCGGGCTCGAAAGTAACGAGCGCCATTGCCACACGGGCAGGTTCGGGTGGGCTAAAAAGAGGGTCGATCCTTACATATCCGGTAAAGTATTCTGCCGGTCCTCTGCTTGAAGGTTGTGAACCGTTGCGTTTGATTTCCATAAAATATAAGTTAAGGTTTTTGAAATAGATAATAACTCTGAATCCCCATCATTTTATTTCGAAAATAGGCAAATTATTAATATCTGCACAGGCTTAGTATGTTTTGCCGAACTCGTTATCCAATCAATAGAGTATTCTGCATTTAGTCTCTCAGCAAATACCACTAACAATGGAAAAACCCGTTAACATTTAACTCATTCTCATATGCATATGATAAAGGCAGGGTAGTACATTGGAATCCGTATGTAAAAACCTTAGATATTTGTAATTTCGGAGGATATGCTTGTTGGTATGAATTACTTAAACCTGGAGAAAATATGATGTGGATTGTAAGGCTTGCACTCCGCAGGCCATATACGATTGCGGTAATGGCTCTTTTGATTCTCATCATGGGAATCCTTTCCATCCGTGCCATGTTAGTGGATATTTTCCCGACAATTGATATCCCTGTTGTGTTGGTGGTATGGAATTATCCCGGCCTTTCTGCCGATGATATTGAAAAGCGGGTTGTTTTCCTGGATGAACGCGCTATTTCAAGCACTGTTAACGGAGTTTCCAAAATTGAATCTTCTTCCATTCCGGGTATAGGAATTTTGAAAGTTTATTTTTAACCTGGCGCTGATATAGGCGCAGCAATTGCACAGATGACAGCCGTTTCAAGCACAGCCCTAAGGTCTATGCCCCCTGGTATGACTCCGCCGGTTATCATTCAGTATAATGCAACCAATGTACCGGTTGCGCAAATTACTTTGAGCAGTAAAACCCTTCCGGAAGAGAAGATTTTCGATTACGGGCTAAATTTTATCCGTCTCCGGTTATTTACCATCCCCGGGCTAGCTACGCCTGCGCCTTTTGGTGGCAAATCCAGGCAAATAATGATTGACATAGACCCCAAAGCGCTTACTGCTAAAGGGCTGTCTCCGGGTGATATACTTACTGCCTTACAAAATTCCAATCTTATTATACCCGCCGGCTCTGCCAGAATGGGCGAAACGGAATATAACGTTGCACTTAATTCCAGCCCCGATAATGTGAAGCAATTTGAACAGATACCGATTAAAATTGTTAATGGGCAGCCTGTATTGATTGGCGATGTGGCAAAAGTATCTGACAGCTACGCTGAACAAACCAATATAGTAAGGGTTAACCGCGGACGCGCGGCGTATCTTACCATATTGAAAAAAGCGAATGCATCTACTTTGTTAGTGGTTGAAGCGGCAAAAGACATGTTGCCAATTATAAAAGAGACAGCCCCTCAGGGATTAGAACTGAAAGTAGATTTTGATCAATCTGTTTTTGTGAAAAATTCTATTACGAATGTGTTGCGTGAAGCAATCATTGCTTCCATATTGGTTTCACTCATGATTTTGTTTTTCCTGGGAAGCTGGCGCAGTGTTATAATTGTTTGCACCTCTATTCCTCTTTCCATTTTTGTTTCGATAATAGGTATGAATTTATTGGGCGACACCATAAATATTATGACCTTGGGTGGACTATCGCTGGCCATTGGTATGTTAGTAGATGATGCTACTGTGGCGATAGAAAATATACACCGGAACATAGCTATGGGGAAGACCCTTACGGTTGCTATATTGGATGGCTCCAGCCAGATTGCCACACCTGCCATTGTTGCTACCCTAGCCATTTGTATTGTATTTTTTCCGGTAGTATTACTTACGGGAGCGGCAAAATTTTTATTTACTCCTCTTGCGTTGGCGGTTGTTATTGCAATGATGGCCTCGTATGTGTTGTCGCGGACACTAGTGCCACTGCTCTCGCGCATGTTAATGGAAGGAGAACTGGCACACACAGCAGATTCGGATGTTCAAATAAAAAGCAAACAAAGTTTTGGCCAACGGTTCAATACATGGCGCGACCGTAATTTTGAAAAGTTCCAGGAATCGTACGGAAGATTATTGAGTGTTTTGCTCAATTACAAAAGAACCACCATTACTATAGTTGTTTTGGCTTTAGCGGCCTCTTTCTCATTGCTCGGTACTGTGGGAACCGATTTCTTTCCCAGTACCGATTCCGGAATGATGAAATTACATTTCCGTGCTCCTTCCGGCTCGCGCATAGAAACGACAGAAAAATTAGTGGATTCTGCCGAAGCGCGTATACAGAATATTATTCCTAAGAAAGAACTTGAAACTATTAACGACATGATAGGTGTTCCGGTTTCCTATAACCTGGCGTTCGTAAATACGGATAACCAAAGCGGCATGGATGCTGAGATAACAGTGTCATTAAAGGAGGGGCATAAACCTACCATTGATTATATGAAAAAGATCAGGAAAGACCTGAATGATAATTTTCCCGGATGTGTGATATATTTCCAATCTGCCGATATTGTAAATCAAGTATTAAATTTTGGTTTATCAGCACCGCTTGATGTGCAAATCCAGTTTCCCGATTACTATAAATCGTATGAATATGCACGCACACTGCGCGACCAGATGAAATCTATTCCCGGTGTGGAAGATGTTGCCATTAAACAAGTACTCGACTATCCTGCATTTAAAGTGGATGTGGATCGTGTGAGGGCTGCCCAGCTTGGGCTTACCCAACAAGCCGTAGCAAACGATATTCTCATTTCATTATCTTCCAGTTCAATGGTAGGGCCATCATTCTTTATCAATCCGTCCAACAGCGTGAACTACCCTGTAGTAATACAAACTCCCTATCAAAAGATCGGTTCAGTGCAGGATCTAATGAATACACCCATAACAAAAACAGCCGGCGCTTTCGTTGATAACATTAATCCGGCTCCAACGGATTTGCCGGTTTCCCAAACCCAAACATTGGGTAATTTGGCTAAGGTGACCAACATTACGCAGTTTAATTTGTTCAGCCATTATACCGTGCAAAGGGTAATGAATATAGATGCCAATTTGGAAGGCCGCGATTTGGGTTCGGTGGCAAACGCCATTCAGAAAAAAATTGACGGGCTTGGCAAATTACCTCCCGGCATGCGTATTGATTTGCGGGGGCAAAGCGAAGTTATGAATTCTTCTTTCCAAACATTAGGCCTGGGTCTGATACTGGCTATTGCGTTGGTTTATCTGCTTATGGTAATATTATTTCAATCGTGGATGGACCCTTTTATTATCATGCTTTCTATTCCCGGCGCTTTTATGGGAATACTCTGGATGCTAACTCTTACGGGAACTACTATTAATGTAGAATCGATGATGGGTTCAATTGTAGCTATAGGTATAGCGGTTTCCAACTCCATATTGCTTGTGAGTTTTGCCAATGACCTGCGTGTGGAAAAAGGCGTAAGCGCCCTGGAAGCGGCTCTTGAAGCAGGTAAAACCAGAATCCGCCCGGTGCTTATGACAGCCATTGCCATGGTGCTTGGAATGATACCTATGGCGTTAGGTACCGGTGAAGGCGGAGAACAAAACGCTCCTCTAGGAAGGGCGGTTATAGGCGGGCTTTTGGTAGCAACCGTATTCACCTTATTTGTAGTGCCTATATTTTATTCTGTTCTTCGGAAAACGCTGCCTGCCTATCACAACATGGATGTAAAATTTGCCGAAGAGGCCAAAGGACACGTTGAAAGTTAACCCTATTAATTGCTATGCATGACAACTGTAACTAAAAAACCAATTAATTATAAACTGCTGCTGGCAGGTTTTATATTATTGCTATTAATGGGAGGCGGAATAGCATGGATTTATATTGGAAAAGCAAACAGAATTGAAGCAGACAGCGCCCAGCGGGCGAATGAATTAAAAAAAGGGCCTCCGGTTAAAACGGCTCTTGCGTCCTATAGTTCCGGCAACAGAGAATTGGTTTTAATTGGTGAAGCAAGGCCCTATCAAACTGCCACTCTCTATGCCAAAATAAGCGGCTACCTGGAAAAGATAAATGTAGATAAAGGGGATAAAGTAACCGAAGGACAAGAACTGGCTTATGTCGATAATCCGGAAATTGACCAGCAATATAATTCAGCGGTGGCCGATCTGGAAAACAAAAAGAAAATTGCAGAACGTGATAAAAAATTATTGGAAAAGAAATTCATATCTCAGGAAGAAGCTGACCTGTCACAAACCGCTGCTGATATGGATGCCGCTAATGTAAAATCGTTAGAGGAGCAACAACAATACAAATATTTAAAAGCTCCCTTTAGCGGGACCATTACTGCCCGGTATGTTGACCCCGGTGCCTTAATACAGAATGCCAATAATTCACAATCAAGTTCCCAGCCGGTTCTAACAATGGCTGAGTTAGGAAGATTACGGATTTACGTTTATGTTGAACAGCGCTATGCTGCTATGTTAAAAACAGAAGATACTGTTGAAATTACATTGACCGAAAGGCCGGAAGTGCATGTTAAAGCTAATATTTCGCGCATTGCCGGTGAACTGGACGAGCACACACGGATGATGTTATGCGAAATTGATATTGAAAATAAAGACAACATAATAGTTCCGGGTAGCTACGTGCAAGTACATGTGCAACTTCCTGCAGAGAATCAAAGCAGGATGCTAACGGTGCCATCCGTAGCGCTGATAATTCATACCGGTAAAACAATGGTGGCAACTATTGATAAAGATAGTACGTTGCATTTTAAAGAAGTGCAGGTATTTCGCAATACAGGTGAAAAGGTTAGTCTGTCAGGCATTGCAGAAGGTGATAGAGTTGCTCTTTCTGTTGGCGAGAGTTTGTTGGAAGGCCAGAAAGTAAGAATAGTCGAATAATATTTTTCGGAAAGGAATGAAATACTTTGTAAAATATTTGTTGGCAATTTTGATATTGGGGTTCATAACTATCAGCAGCCTGTTTGCACAGGATTCAGTGAAAGTTTTGCAACTGGATGATTGTATAAAAATAGGGCTCGACCAGTCGGCGCAAATATTACTAAGTGAAAATTCGGTGAAAATATCCGGCGCAACTTTAATCGGCGCTTACGGGCAATTCCTTCCCGACCTTAACTTTAACAGTAATTATGGTTACTTGGGTGGAAATGATTTATACACCACGGTTGAGCCAACCTTAGTTCATGCAAGGGAAACTCAAATGACCTACCAGTTAAGCAGCACCGTTAATATCTTCAATGGCTTTTCAGATTACGCTGCTTTAAAAGCTGCCACGTTATCAAAGTCAGCATCTCAATTTAATCTGGAACGTGCAAAACAACAGATTGCATTTGATATTACCCAGACATTTTTACAAATAATACTAGACCGGCGCGTTATGGATTATGCCAACAAAAACCTGGATGCTTCTGAAAAACGCGAATCACAACTTCAAGGGCTTACCGATGTCGGCCGCAAGTCCATTGCTGATTTATACCAGCAACAGGCTGAAACGAGTACCGATAAATTATTTCAGATACAATCGGAGAACAAACTAAAAAATGACATTATTCTTTTATTGCGTAAATTAAAAATTAGCCAGACTGATAAATATAAAGTAGGTGATATGGTGGTGGATACTTTGCCATTCGGGCCAAATTATCAAAATGTACAAACACTGGTTGATACAGCCATAGATCAAAGGCCTGATTTAAGGTCTGCAGCGTTGGCGGTTAAAATAGCCGATTGGCAAATAGAAGGATATAGAAGCGGTTATCTGCCAAAACTATATCTGCAAGGCGGTATGGTTTCAAATGGCGGATATTTTACCCAATTATATGTTAATGGTGCCGATGAATTGGGTCCGCAGGAACCCTATGGCAAAGCTTTGTTCGGACAAGTTTACGGCGAAGTGGCGCTGAGCCTTTCATGGCATATTTTCGACAGGCTATATAACAAAACGAATGTGGATATCGCAACTATCAATGAACGTAGTGATGAGATACAACGCGAGGACCTGATGGTGCAAATTTCATCGGATATTAAACAGGCTTATAATGATTATTTAGCAGCTCTTCAACAAATTGCTACTGCAAATCGCGGATTGGTTGCTGCCGGACAGGCTTATGATGTTATCAGTGGTGAATATAATGTTGGGAGGGCTGACTTTGTTACACTTTCCAATTCACAGGTGGCATTTCTGCAAGCGGAGGTTAACAAAGCCCAATCGGATGTTAACCTTGCATTG
>DATHNK010000208.1:0-5577 GCA_035486075.1 Bacteroidia bacterium | reverse complement strand
TCGGAAGGGGCAAAGAATATCATTCTTGATTTATCGGATTCCCGCTATTGCGATTCGTCAGGACTTAGCGCTATTCTGGTAGGAAACCGCCTTTGCAAAAACGCAGGCGGCAAATTAGTTATTACAGGCGTAAGAGAACCTGTGAAGAAACTGATCCTTATTTCCCAATTGGATAGTATCCTGCATTCCGCTTTATCTGTTGACGATGGAATAAAACTACTTAGCGAGGTAGAAGCTAGCTAATTTCGTGGATGCCTTTGATGTAACCATTTTAGGCTGTAGCTCCGCACTCCCTGCTTTCGGACGTTATCCCAGTTCGCAACTTGTTCATATTGCCGGGCGTTATTTCCTGGTCGATTGCGGCGAGGGAACTCAGATGCAGCTACGCAGGTATTCCTTAAAATTTCAGCGGATCAATCATATTTTTATTTCCCATTTACATGGCGATCATTACCTGGGCCTGCCCGGATTAATGTCGAGCATGCATTTACTGGGAAGAACGGAACCACTGCATATATATGCTGATATAGGGCTGAATGAAATACTGGAAATTAATAACAAACATTCTCATACCACTTTAAAGTACCCTGTACACTTTCATCCGCTCGATTTTTCAGAACCGAAATTAATTTTTGAAGATGAAAAAGTGAAAATATCCACGCTTATCTTAAAGCACTCCATTCAATGTTGTGGTTTTCTTTTTGTAGAAAAGGATAGGCCGAGGAAAATAATGAAAGAAAAAATGGAAGAACTGAATATCCCTATTGCTTCTTATGAGTCATTAAAAATGGGGGAAGATTTTATTACGAGCGAGGGAACTATCATTCCAAATTCAGAACTTACCACAGACCCATTGCCACCTCGGAAATATGCCTATTGTTCCGATACCATATATAATAAGGATTTGCTGCCCCAATTGAACAAAGCCGATTTAATGTATCACGAATCAACCTTTATGGAAGATATGCGTATCAGGGCCGACCAAACAATGCACTCTACAGCCAAAGATGCCGCAACAATTGCAATGGAAGCAGATATAAAAAGATTGTTGCTGGGTCATTTTTCCGCACGGTATAAAGATTTGAATCTATTGCTGGAAGAAGCCCGAAGCGTGTTCCCGGCAACTTATCTGGCACAGGAAGGAGAGAAGTATTTTGTGTAAAAATAGCACATGGATGACACAGATGTTACGGATCAACACGGATAAAATCGGCGAAAATCTGTCTGATCCGTGTCATCTGTGTGCCATTTTTATTGTATTCTTATTTTGAAATGGAATTAAATAAAGAAGACGAAAGATGGATGCGCGAGGCTTTGAAAGAAGCCAAAAGGGCTTTTGAAAAAGATGAAGTTCCTATAGGAGCTATAATAGTTTGTGATGGTATTGCTATTGCACGCGCCTATAATTATACCGAGCATTTGAATGATGTTACAGCCCATGCTGAAATGCAGGCTATAACATCTGCTGCCAATAACCTGGGAGGAAAATATTTGCAGGAATGTACCTTATATGTAACAATTGAACCCTGTGTTATGTGCGCTGGTGCCTTATTCTGGGCGCAAATTGGCAGAATAGTATATGGCGCCAATGATCCCAAAAGAGGGTTTTCAGTTATTGGACCCCAACTATTGCATCCCAGCACTAAAATTTCCAAAGGAGTATTGGAAGAGGAAAGCTCACAGCTTATGAAAACCTTTTTTGAAGGAAAAAGAAAAGAAGGATATTAATGCCCCTCTCAGTGAACTTTAGGAGATGAATTGTTTTGGTTATTTAGTGGGACAGTATCTGATGGAGCAAGTCTTCTATACATTGGATTAAGCGGAACTATTCCCGAGGGGGGTAGCGGCTTAAAAACACTTTCCACCGATGACGATGGAAGTTTATTAATCTTTACAGTATCAATTGCTTTTTTGTCTCCATTCAGAGCCATGGTTACTTTCCCCGTTGGTAAAAATGGAAGACTTTTTTCACTTATTGTCTGACTAAAACAATTGAAAGAAAAAAGGCATGCTGCCACCGTGGCCAATAGCAGTAATAATAGGTTTCTACTATTCATAGTTATGGTAATAAATAGTATTGAACTTCAATTTTGATTATGCTTATTGCTCCCGTAGAGCCCGCTTGCCAGGTGGTTGATACATCCAGCAAGTCTCCGTCACTAAAAGCAAGTGTGCCCGGAAAGTTTGTAGAAGTGGCAGTTGCGGCAGGAAGAATACCGCTGAAATTTGTTGCCTGAGTTTCATTGTTTACTTTCCAGGTCGTTGATTTGGATGTGGCGTTAGCATTTGGAACTACGTGAAGATTGGTTACTACGCAATGGGGCATCCTGATTTGGGTTACAACAGAACTTCCTCCATACAATGCATCATAACAAGAACTCCACCATCCGGTCAGGTTTGCTTCTGTATATGCAGCCAATGCGGCTTCTGCATTAGCCGTAAAACCCTTATAGCAAATCAAGGTTGCTCCTCCCGCATAATTCCAGGTCGGGGCTCCGGCACCATTCGATACCAGTACCTGTGCTGTCAAGGGTGTGGAAGGAGTTGCATAAGTTACCGATGTGGGAGCAACACCGGCTGCCGTAAAATTAGAGCCGCCTCCCGTGCCATAACATACAGTGCCTGCCGCGCCCTGCAAAGAAACTACGGCTGCACCGGTTGTAGGGCTTACAACAACCGGAGCGGTTCCTGTTACGGAAGTTACTCCGCCTGAAGCACCCGCTTGCCATGTTGGTCCGTTCACCGAC
Organism: Bacteroidia bacterium; assembly: GCA_035486075.1. Classification (GTDB taxonomy): domain Bacteria; phylum Bacteroidota; class Bacteroidia; order JABEUT01; family JABEUT01; genus JABEUT01. The sequence goes on along the minus strand of DATHNK010000208.1, from coordinate 2,830 downwards.
GACCATGTTAATATATATCCGTTGGTACTGGGGTTTGGTATGGAATAAAGGTCGCCGGTAGTATTTGCATATACCATATAATTAGTGGTTGCTACGGAAGAAGAATTGAATGTAGCCCCTGCTTTAAGCCCATTCACCCGGATAGTATTGGTAGTTTGACCAATTTCCAGTGCCTGTGCGGCGGAAGTGGCAGCACCTAAATCTATACCTACATTCCCATTGCCTCCTACATTAGAAAAGGTAAGATTAAATCCCCCTAACGGTACTTCCGTATTTTGAGTGAATTGAGCTGTGTTTCCTCCAAATGGATTGCCAAATACTCCATGAGAACCAATTACACTTGTTCCACTTTGCGCCAATAGTGTTGCCGTAGCTCCGGAAACGTTCACCCAAGTAGTGCCATTCCAATAATAATAACCAACTGGCTGGTTGGTTGATATCATATTATATACCATCATTCCAATATCAGTAGCATTGGGAGCATTTGCCATAGGCGGATTAAATGTAGAAAGGGAGGCTCCTAAATTTACATTGGGGATGATCAGACCAACGTTGTTGGCATTCCCTGTATTCAAATCAAGTATTGCGTTCGAGCTAGGCAGAGCCCCGGTTACGTTTATACCTACATTTTGGCAGAAGAGTTTACCGGATAGATTCAGGAATAGCAGAATAGCAGTTGTTTTAAGGAGAGTCTTGTTCATACTAGTAGTTTTTACAAACATAGGATAACTGTATTCGGTAGATATTGATGAATTACAGAGCCTGTGATGATTAATGTCAATTTAAGAAATGATTAAAATCATAATCTTTCCCAATTTGATTCAGCCATGTTCCAGATTAGCCTTTTAAATCATGCTTATATGTCTTCAAAAAGCCTATATTTGCACACTTTAATTTAATCAATACAAAAATATAATATGTATCCAGAAGCACTTGTAGTACCCATGAAGTCTGAACTCACCGAGGCAGGCTTTGAAGATTTAACAACCCCGGTAGCAGTAGATAAAGCAGTAAGCCAACCAGGTACAACCTTATTGGTATTTAATTCAGTTTGTGGTTGTTCAGCGGGAGCGGCACGCCCGGGAATCCTTATGGCCCTTGAGAATGAGAAAAAACCGGACCATCTGGTAACTGTATTTGCAGGTTTTGACGTAGAAGCTACCTCACAAGCCAGGAAATATACGCTTCCTTACCCACCTTCATCACCATCTATGGGATTATTTAAAGATGGCAAATTGGTTCACTTTATTGAAAGGTATAATATTGAAGGGCATTCTGCGAATATGGTAGCAGCACACCTTAAGGCTGCCTTCGACGAATATTGCGCCTAATAAATGGTTGAAAATGGAGAATTGGAAGTTTCAGAACATTTTCAATTCTCCACTTTCCACTTTAATTCTTACCTTTTATCCAGTTAACAATACGGTCGCTGTTGGGAAGTTCTTTGCTTAAAGCAACGCCTGCCCAGTTTCCGTTTTCATCTATCAGGAATTTTTGAAAGTTCCATTGAACAGGGGAATCCTGAACTCCATTTTCCGATTTTTCAGTTAGCCATTGGTATAAAGGATGCATATCATCACCTTTTACCGATATTTTTTCCATCATCTGGAAAGTAACACTATAGTTCTTGGTGCAGAATTCATGGATTTCGGTATTGGAGCCCGGTTCCTGGCTTCCAAAATTATTAGCAGGAAAGCCTATTATGGTAAAATGTTCGCCCCCATATTGCTGATAAAGCTTTTCAAGGTCGGCATATTGAGGTGTAAATCCGCACATAGAAGCGGTATTAACGATCATTACTTTTTTACCTTTTAATTTCGAAAAGTCGAAATCCTTCCCGTCAATGGTTTTAGCTTTAAAATCATACAGGTTTTTTTTATCTCCCTTAGGTTTAAAGGAAGCCATCGAAAACATTAGGGCAGCAGCCATAATGGCAAATAGTATAAGTTTTGTATTCATAGGGTTTAAATTACGGCTAATATATAAATTATCGGCTTCATGGAGGGTAGTTATCTCAATAAAGTTATGCTTCCTGTTTTTAAAGGTGAAAATGCAGTTTATTGCGCATTGAAAATCAACGTGCTATTAAGAATAAATTATAAATAGGTTAAAATAATAAATGCATCAGCGTTATGTTAGAATAAATAATTATATTTGTTGCCTAAATACTGTTGACTATGCGCCTGAATAAACTATTATTATTAGGTTTTTTTATACTTCCGGTTTTGTCTTTTGGGCAACAAACCAAATTAGAAGTTGGTATCAAAGGTGGAGCTGCTTCCGGGCTTTGCGATATTGGTGGAATTTCCAGTGGCGGGCAGCCATGGGTTCTGGATATGCAAACAAGCCAGATCCGTTGGGATATGGGATTTTATATCCGTTACAAGATATCCAGAAAATTCTCTATCTCAGGGCATTTTGATTATTTAAGATTGCAAGGATTTGATAGCCTTTCCAAATATCAGCCAATCAGGGACAGAAACCTCAATTACAGGGACGATATTATAGAAGGTGCCATCAGGGGCGAATGGTATTTTTACGATAATCCGGATGTAGGTGGCAATTTTAACTACACCACCACTTTCAGCGCTTATTTATTTGCCGGAGTTGGAATTTTCCACATGGCTCCTGAAGCTATGTTCACACACACTTATCACGCTGCTGACGGGGTTTGGACACCCGGAGAATATTATCCATTGCATACCCTAACAACGGAAGGCGAACCTGAATATTCCCTTATTCAGCCTTCCATTCCTATGGGAATAGGATTCTTTTACACTTTCAACAAAACTATCAGGTTGGGATGGGAACTCGTGTGGGATAAAACATT
>DATHNK010000207.1:0-4054 GCA_035486075.1 Bacteroidia bacterium | reverse complement strand
TTGAGATATTCGTATTGCCGGCTGCTGCTTTCAAATTGTGATCCATTATAAAAATTCGTTATAAAGTTGATAATATTGACAGACCCCCGATAGGAATAATTGTAGCTGCCGAAAATGTTGAACTTCCCTGTGCGATCATTGAAGCTGAATCCGTCATTAGTCCTTGGGTAAATACCCTGCCCATATCCTGCATACACCGTTCCATTTAATCCGATGCGCTTATCTTTTTTCATGATGATATTTATAATTCCGGCGCTCCCATTGGCATCATATTTGGCAGAGGGATTGGTGATGAATTCTATTTTATCCACCGATTCGGCGGGCATGCTCCGGAGCAAATTAGCCAGGTCGCTGCCTGACATTGGAACAGTCCGCCCATTAATCATCACCAGTACACCCTGCTTGCCTTGCATACTGATATTGTCGCTTTGGTCAACCTGAATACCGGGTGAACTTTGAATAACATCGAACACCGTGCCTACTGCATTCAATGGGCTATTCTGAACATTCACCACCGTCTTATCTGCAAATATTTGTATCACCGGGGTCTTATCATGTATCACTACTTCATTCAAATTTTTACGCTGCAAAATTAGAACGGCTACAGGCATTGAAATGGTACTATGAGCGCTGTCAACGGTAAACGGAGATGAAAAGTAATTCTCAAAACCCAACTGTGTAATGTAAACAAGATAGTTCCCGTATTTTACGTTAGTAAAATCTGCAGAGCCCTCTTTATCCGATATTGAATATTTTACAACCGAAGAGTCCTTTGCTTTTACTAATTGAACAATTGCTCCCTCATCAGCTATATTCTTGTCATTATTCACAATTACTTTTACCGATTGAGAATACAGGAAATTGGCATAACAAAAAATGGGAATAAAGAAAATACACCAGAAGTTTTTCATAGATAAATAGTTGAATTATATTGAAACGCCTGTAATCAGCCTGAATCCTTTACCATGCATATTTATCAATTCCAAAGAGGAATCCTCTTTCAGATATTTCCGGATTTTTGTAATATAAACATCCATACTTCGCGCATTATGGTAATTAACAGCGCCCCAAATGTTTCTCAGTGCCAGTTCACGGAGCAATAAATTGTTTTTGCATTCACATAAAAGCCTGAGTAAGTCATTCTCGCGTGACGTTAGTTTCCGAATGGAGTTAGGCCCTATTAAAACCTGCCGGTGAGTATCAAGCAAATATTTACCTATCGGAAAAATAGCCGGATCTTTTTCGTGCGAGTTTATACCTTCATTTTTCAAAAGAGCATTTATCTTTAAAATAAGGTATTCAGAATGCAGATAATCGGGGTTTTGTTCAATAATCATCTGAGGGCTTTTGTTGATTTCCTTTTGCATAATGGGGCTATTTCTCCTGAGACGTTTAACAACAGGCTTTTGTTACAGCAAAGCTATGAGGAATGGATTACAGGTTAATATGCGGAAAAGGGGAAATTAGGCTGCCCTTCAAATTTTTTCCAGTCTTATTTTAAATAACTATAAGTCAGAAAGCTATTCGCTACTAAAAGGTGAAAAACCAAAGCAAAAATTAAATTTCATGTCACAGTTTTTACCAACAAGAATATAAAATGAACCATAATAAACAACCCGCCCCGGAAATCCGGGGCGGGTTGGGAGCATTACACATCATGATTTAATAACTAAACACAACGACGATAGTGTAATGAACTCTAGGAAAGAGATACTTGATTTCAGAAGAAACTATAGTGCCTTAAAGGGTATAAGTGTTTTTAGGCCAACTGCAAATACCTGTTTTCCCTGTGCAGTTGTAATGCTATTTACATCAGCATTAAAGCATTTAAAATAGATATCTATTTTCTTCTCCAAAATTAAATCGAAGGAGAAAGATAATCCTCTAATGTTTTTTGAAGGAGAGGACTGTGTAGCTGAATTATAATAATATTGTGAAAAAGATTCGCTTTTTTCCGGTAATATTCCAATAAAATTATAATAAACACCAATTATGCACATGGCACTTCGACTTTTTGACGTCCAGTTATAATGAACCCCAATAGAGGAATTGAGGGCATTAAAATTATAGTTTTTTGTAGTAGATTTGGTAGTAGAATCAGATTTAACTGAATCAGTCTTACTTCCATTGATCATTTGGTAAGCAAATCCTAAGCTAATCCCCAACGACTGTGTTGCTCCATTATTACGTATTGGGTTCAATGGGATCTTATAATTTACTTTTGCCATAAATGCCGAGGAGTAAATATCAGGAAATATTAAAGAGGCAAGTGGGATTGAATCAAGGTTTTGCTTCTTTGAAATATTCCCCCCATAGTTATAAGAGACAAATCCATTAAACTTATCGCTGAAATTTATTATTGCTGCCAGTCCGCCCGTTGCGGTTAAATTACTAATGCTTGTGGCATTCGTGCCTCCTGCAATCGAAAATAAAACCGTTGAATCGCTTACCGTTGTGTCCTTACCGGCTGCCAACTTAAGTTTATTTGCTGCAACCTTTTGCGTGGAAGTTTTGGGCAGTTTAGCCTGGCCCATTTCCGGACTGGACATTTGGGCATTTACCATAAATGGTAAACCTGCTAATATAAATAGTGTTTTTAATGTTTTCATTGTGTTTAGTTTTAATTTTTCGCCTACTCTCTTTCCGGTTTTCGGCATTCCCGGCTTTTATAAAGAGACTTGAGAAAACTTAAGATTTCTCAAGTCTCTAAACATGCTCTAATTAGCACAAATACTGTCAAGCAACGCTGCAAGGGCAGTAATAACTTTGCCAGCAAAAGGTACCACCTCAAGCGCCTTGATATATTTACCGTATTTGCTCCAAAAGTTACAAATTGCGGTTTTAACATCACCAACACTTGTAGCCACTGCAATAGCTGCCTTAGCACTCTCTACTTGTTTTTGCAAGTCACTTAAGTTCATTGCTGCCAATTCTTTTTCATTGGCATTAAATTCTAGTTTTTCCATTTTATTTGGTTTTATTTTCTGCCTACTCTCTTTCCGGTTTTCGGCATTCCCGTATCAGTAAATTTTGACGGTGCAAAGGTGCAACCGAATGATACCCTGCTACAAGGGGGATTTATGAGAACTTGGGAGGGGATTTTTCCCGTATACAAATACGGGATTAATACAAGCAAAAAAAACAACCTAATTGAAAATTGCTATATATTTTTGCGGAAACCAATAAAAACAAATTATTATGAAAAAAACAATTTTACTATCAAGCATTGCAAGTGCGGCTTGCATTATTTTGACTTGTAGCTTTCTGCCAAGTCATCCAACTACAAAAAATAATCCTCCGGAGAAAAAAAGTGGAATTGCCGCACTAGTTGCAACTGAAACGTGTGTTCCGGTGGCTCCACAATATCCAGAAGATGTTGTTACCACAAGTACTTATACTGTTCCTACGCAAGCGATTAATACCGGGGCAACTAGCATTGGCTTAATAATCCCCCAAACACCCCCAACTCCAACGCAAACGGTGGTACCATTACCAAATCCTGCATTCCTACTGACATGTAATGATATTACTTCTTTGCAATATTTAGCTTATGGGCTCGTGTCTGGCGACCCGGGAAATTATGTTACTGTGATACAAATTGAGTATGGCATTAATAGCACCTTTCAGAACTCACTATGGGTCAGACCTCTTCTATTGCCACGAGCTACTTACACTACTAATACAGGAGGAAAAATTGTAGGAACCTATACCGCTACTGTATCAGAAATGCAGGCAAGTAATCGATTTTATAATGTTCCAATTACCGGCGATATTAATTTCAGCGCACCTGGTCCGGATAATAGCGTTGCAGAAGTAGGAAATTATAAAAAATATTTATATTTAAAACATTACTCAACAGACTCAAGCCCTTCTTTTAACCCATTAACAGATGATACATCGGTTGTTTATCCTATTCAAGAACTATGGGCAGTAATAAATGCAAACTTACCTACTAATCCTAGCTATACTTATATTTATCTAATTTATGATGGTATTTTGAGAGCTAATTTGAATGGGACAACCCCTACCAAATTAATGACACAAGATATCCTTT
>DATHNK010000206.1:0-3460 GCA_035486075.1 Bacteroidia bacterium | reverse complement strand
AATATTTGCGTCGAGCAAGGTATATTCTCCCGTATTTTTTGATTTACCAAACTTTCAATTTCGTTTAATTCCTCATCGGTCATTTTGGAGAAATGCGAAAAATCGAAACGCAGGTGATCGGGGCTCACCAATGAACCACGTTGTTCTACATGTTTGCCGAGAACCTTACGCAGTGCAGCATGAAGCAGGTGAGTGGCTGAATGGTTATCGACAGTAAGGATCCTTCTTTGCGAATCTATCATAGCGGTGAATGTATCATTTACATTAGCCGGAAGTTCATCGGAAAAATGAATGATCAGGTTATTTTCCTTTTGGGTATTGGTTATTCTGATGCGCTTCCCGCCTGATTCCAGAAAACCCTGATCGCCTACCTGTCCTCCGCTTTCAGCATAAAATGGGGTTTTATCTAATACAATCTGGTATTGGTCTTTTCCTTTTAAAGTTGTTTTACGATACTTTATAATGCGCGTCTTTTCTTCTATACTTTCATAGCCTGTAAAAACTGTTTGTGTTTGTTCTCCCAATTCAATCCAGTCTCCTGTACCTACTGCAGTGGCTTTACGGGAGCGGGTTTTTTGTTCTTCCAATGCTTTATCAAACCCCTTTTCATCTATTTCTAAATTATAGCCTTTAGCAATAAGGGCGGTTAAGTCTGCCGGGAAACCGAAAGTATCGTGCAATTCAAATACACGCTCGCCATCCAGTGTAGTTTTCTTTTGCAATACTAATTCATTGCAATATGTTTCTAATCTTTTTAAGCCTTGCTCAAGGGTTCGCATAAAGGCTACCTCTTCTTCCTGAATTACTTTTTTGATGAGTTTATTCTGTTTTACCAATTCCGGAAAAAATTCTCCCATTTGTTTAGTAAGAATATCCACCAATTCATAAAGGAAGGGTTCTTTGAAATTCAACGATTGGTAACCATAGCGAACTGCACGACGTAATATTCTGCGTATTACATAACCCGCTCCTGTATTTGAAGGTATTTGTCCATCGGCTATTGTAAAAGATATTGCCCTTATATGGTCTGAAATTACCCGCATTGCAATATTTACCTTTTCCTGTTCTCCTGAATTATTTACCGCAGAATATTTTTTACTTGAGGCTTTTTCCAGTTCTGTAATAAACGGTTGAAAAATATCGGTATCATAAGTAGATTGTTTCCCCTGCAAAACCATAGACAATCTTTCAAAACCCATTCCAGTATCTACATGCTGGGCAGGTAGTTTTTCCAATTTACCGTCGGCCTTGCGGTTGAACTCCATAAACACAAGGTTCCATATTTCTATTACCTGAGGATTGCTCGTGTTTACCAATGTTTTGCCATCCCCTTTTTTGCGTTCATCATCGTGACGCATATCCACATGCACTTCGGAGCAAGGGCCGCAGGGGCCTGTTTCACCCATTTCCCAAAAATTGTCCTTTTTATTACCGTTTATAATGCGCTCTTCGGGGAGGAATTTGAGCCAGCATTTTTTTGCTTCTTCATCAAAAGCCAGATTCTCCGATTTATCTCCTTCAAAAACAGTAACATACAGGCGGTCTTTGTCGATTTTGTATACTTCTGTCAGCAGTTCCCATGCCCATTCAATAGCTTCCTTCTTAAAGTAATCGCCGAATGACCAGTTACCCAACATCTCAAACATGGTATGGTGGTAAGTATCAACGCCGACTTCTTCCAGGTCATTATGTTTACCGGAAACGCGGAGGCATTTCTGGGTATCGGCAATGCGGGGGCTTTGTGGGGTACCGTGTCCTAAAAAAATATCTTTAAACTGGTTCATTCCGGCATTGGTGAACATAAGCGTGGGGTCGTTCTTCAAAACAATAGGAGCAGAAGGGACTATCAGATGTTGTTTCGATTCAAAGAATTGGAGAAAAAGTGAGCGGATTTCTGCCGATTTCATAAAATATGTCAGTTTCAGGATTTGTTTTTTTATATTTGCACTCCTTATAAAAAAAGGGTTGCCCAAAAGTAAGGCAATTTTGCAGATAGATGGCGAAAATTAAATACATATTCAACCATAAGACCCTCAGTTATGAAAAGGTTCATTACCGTTTTCGTGATAAGATGCGGAAGGTGCTGTCGTATGTGCTTACCAGTGTTTTCTTTTCCTTTATTGTGCTTGTTATAGGGTTCAGTGTTATTGATTCACCAAAAGAAAAAAAACTGAAAAGGGACATTGCCCAGTTAGAACTTCAATATGATTTATTGAATAACCGGATGAGTGAGGTTAACCAGGTTATGCAAGATATGGCATCACGCGATAATGATATTTACCGTGTGGTTTTAGATGCTGACCCTATACCGGCAAGCGTTAGAGCAGCAGGTTATGGTGGCACTGACAGATATAAAGATTTACAAGGGTTTACAAGTTCAGTACTTATGACTGAAACCACCCAAAAGATGGATCAGCTTGTGAGGCAGATATATGTGCAATCAAGGTCGTATGATGAAATTGAAAAACTGGCAAAGAATAAAGAGAAAATGCTTGCCAGTATGCCTGCTATTCAACCTATTGATAATAAACAACTAAAAGGAATACTTTCCGGTTTTGGAATGCGGATACACCCTATTTACAAGACATTACGCATGCATACAGGGATCGATTTTGCAGCACCCTTGGGCACCCCTGTATATTCTACCGGAGACGGCGTAGTTGAAACGGCTGATGATCTGGAAAGAGGCTACGGAAATCATGTGGTAATAAACCACGGATTCGGGTATGAATCACTATACGGGCATTTAAGCAGAATGGCGGTTACAGTTGGTCAAAAAGTTAAAAGGGGGCAAGTGATAGGGTATGTTGGTTCCACAGGGGAATCGACTGGCGACCACCTGCATTATGAGGTAATTAAAAACGGGGTGAAAGTTAATCCCATAAGCTACTTCTTTAATGACCTGAACCCGGCAGAGTTTAAGCAAATAATAAGTATTGCATCACAACCAACCCAATCGCTTGATTAAAGATGAAGAGGTGCGATGTAATTAACAGAGGAAATACGCTAATATTTCAGTAAGCAATTATAATAACAAAAAAATAAACAGCCTTATTATAAAGGCAAATAAAAGGTATTGATAGTAAAGATGAGGAATAATAAATTAAAAGCATTATTGTAAAGTCTGATGGAAAATCGTAACACGAGTGCCATATTTGATACGAATGATATTAAGTCTTTTTTTCGTGTAGCAAGAAAAAACTGGTGGATTTTTGTAGGGATCCTGGGGCTTTCAGCGGGAGCGGCAGCATACTATGGAAAAACATTGCCCGATGTGTACTCCGTGGTGACAGAACTGTTGCTGAAGTCGGAAGATGAGTCGAACAGCACACTTGACATGCTTTCCAATTCACAATCATCCGCGTCAAGCATACTTGGAACATCACAGGTTGCTAACTATAACGAAATTCAGATCATCGAATCTTTTGACCTGCTCAGGAAAGTGGTGGATAAACTCGAC
>DATHNK010000205.1:0-3365 GCA_035486075.1 Bacteroidia bacterium | reverse complement strand
AAAATAACAAACACGCCTGTAGCAGCCACTAAACTTACCCAGGCACCACGACTGAATGAAAAGCCAACAGCAACTAAAAAAAGTAAGGCAACAAACGGTGCAAATTTTTTACCTACTGTATTATTGGTTTTAATAAACATTAACCCTATTACAATGGGTATAAACATCGCTAATAGCGCACCATATGCAGTATGATCGTTATAGAATGGATTAGCAGCAATGTGAGAGAACTTCTCGCCAAAGTGATTACGTGCGTGGCGAATAAGGGTATAAACTATAACGCCCGAAAAGGCGATGATATACAACCAAAAGAACGTAATGATATTCTTCTTTTTATCAAAAAGACAAATACCTAAAAAGTAAAATGTAAATACACCCCAACTCCGCTCAATGAGATACTTAAATGATACAAAAGGCATGGTACTGGTTATAGATGTAACGAACATCCAGGCTAGGCCAGCAAATATCACAATGCTAACCGGGTGCCTGGCAATGCTCTTATCGAGCCCTTCGTTAGCCATGCGTAGCATAAAAAGTAACATTATACCAAACATGATGGGCTCTGTAGGCAATGCAATACCCACACCAACCTGTCCAAGGCTCAGGCCGGGTAGTTGGGATATATTAAGAGAGAGAGGAGTAAAGAAAACAACAGCAAGCATAAGCGTATCGAGCTTAAATAAAGCCATATACACTATAAGCAATGCAATAGGTAAAAGGTTGAGGGCATAATTTTGCTGCTGCCAAATAAGTATACCATCGGCAAGAATAAATATTGCGCTTGCAATGTAAAATGCAACTATATTTTTCTTGTCTGTCAAAATGTTTGTTATTTAAACCTTTCTACGGTCCTTAATACAACAGCAGAGAATATGAATGCTGCAATGCAGGTAATTAATACTACCAGCCAGCGTATAGGATATGATTTCTTATCAGCTGCATATGGAGAGGTAATTATGTTTGAGAAAGTAAGTTGCTTATTCACATCCCTCTTAGCATCTTCATACTTTACCAATACATCATCGTAGTTATTCAATGCTGCCGTCAAATGCTGGTTAACTGCCTGAAGTTCCATTCCTCTCTCTTCCATGTTCTTCATTTGACTGGCCACATCAGAATTCTTTGAAGAAGAAGTGTAGTAGGCTTTAGTTACTTCACGGGTTTGGCTGCTATAATCAAGCAAACCATATTGAACACTAAGTGACTTGGATAAATTTGAAAGTGAATCACATTCCTTTTTCTTAGAATCTAATTGCATTTTCCACATACCTGCTATTTCCAATGATTTTGCTTTTTGAACCGCAAGAACCTTCTGGTTAAGTAAACTTAAAATACCATTTACAATTCTGTAAGCAGTATCAGCATTCACATCATATACCATAATTTCCACTGCTTCATACTCAGTAGCATCAATAATAATATTCTTATCGTACTTCTCAAGCAGCTTACTTTTCCATTGCCTGTCATTCGTATCAATATTATAATGGCTTGGCAAATTGAATTTTTTGATCACGCCTTCTTTAATATCCCGCGATGAAAGAAACTCCATCATCTGTTCAGTTGGAGTTTCATGAGAATAAGGAGCGATGTTATAAGGATATACAATAGCAAACGATTTGAACTGCTGGGGCATGAAATATGGTGAAGAGAAAATACAAGCAGCAATAATTGCAATTACCTGCACCCCTATGAGAGCCTTTTTATGCTCCATAACCCATTTCAGGTAATTTGTATTTTGGAAGGCAGTCATTGGTGTTATAGGTTCTGTGTAGGTTGCTGTTGTTTCGTTTCTTTTAGCAATTGGCTCCTCATTTTGAGTTTTTCTGCCAGAAGTAGGAACGCGAGGCCGAAAAAAAAAGCGGCAAGTGTAGATATCACCACAATTATCCATCTGATCGGCAAGGACCTCTTATCTGGAATTACAGCTTTTTCAGCAATAAAGAACGGAGTGATAACTCTATCCATATTGGTTTTAGCTTCCATACAAGCCTGCTTAACCTGTAGCATCCATTTATACTGGTCAGATAAAGCATTATACAGATCCCAGTAACCACGGCCGTAAGAAGCAAATGTGTTCAATTTATCCTGTATCGCTTTAATATCTGCCTGGTTTCCTTTCAACTGGGCATCAGCAACGCCTTTGGTCAATTCTTTTACCTGGTAATCATAACTAAGCACACCTTGCTTTCTGTAAAAATCCATTGAATCTTCCAAAGCCTTTAACACAGTCTTCGAAGAATCATACTGCATCTTTACAATATCATAAGCTGCGTGTGCCCGTTGAGAAATAACTGCCCTATATATTGAGTCTGCAACCTTTACAATACCATTAGCATATTCATATGCACGTGCAGGACTCTGGTCATACACGGTAATTTTAATAGACTGGTATTCTGTTATTTCAAACTCAAAATTATCGTAGTAATCACCTCTAAGCCTGAAATCCTTATCCCAGTCCTTTGTCAGTCCATAATGGTCATACAAATGGAATTTCTTTTCCATTGCATACATTACATCAGCTGACTTGATTATCTGCATCATCTGCTCGCAGTTCTTGTCATCACCAAAAGCTATATAGTCCTTTGACTCATAGGTTTGATTTAACAGTGAACGAGAAGCGCTATTGGTAAGTGAGGTAAAAAGTACGGTACTGGCTTTGTACTTTTTAGGGAGTATCATTGAAACTCCGCCCGATACAAGTGCAGCAGCAATTGAAATGATAAACAAGGACTTGCGGTGCTTCATTAAAGAAGCAAAGAAATTGTCAGATTTTTGAAAAAACTCGTTGTTCTCTCGTTCCATTCTTATCGTTTATGCCGCAAAGGGGAAGCAAAAATAAAGTTTTTTCCTTATCTCAGCCGTTTTTCATCACATTTAGGAATCCCTTAACATTCAGAAGTCCTATTGCAAAGGCCAAAATACCCGATGCCCCACCCATTAATATAAAGGATAAGCGCCAATCATAGGGCAGGCGCAGTGAAAAGTAATTGATGGCTATAACGCCTACAGCAAAGACCGCCAGAGTGCCGAGCAATTTATACAGCATATTGAACTTGAATATCTTTTGCGCAACCATCATTTGAACTAAAGCCACAAAAAGCTGGGTTGAAAGGCTGACACAAGCTGATCCTACGGCATGGAAATGCGGTATCATAATTAAATTGAACCCTATATTAATGACCATGCTGCTGGCAGCAATAATATTCAGCTGTTTAAGATTTCCATTAGCGGTTAACAGGGTGCCAAAAATATATTGTGTAGCTGTACCTATAAAACAGCACATTAGTAGTTGAAACACCCTCGCAGATTCTGTTATATCGCCAATATATAACATATGCATTATTTTATCGCCGTAAAAGAAACTA
>DATHNK010000204.1:0-6606 GCA_035486075.1 Bacteroidia bacterium | reverse complement strand
AATGATATGCAATATTACAAAAAATTATGGTTGGATGCAATTTTTACTGTTAAAGGCAACGATATACCATTGAGCAGTACACAGTATCAATCACTTGACAATACATAATCTTATCACTTCTATAATCAGCAACCCAAGAGTTCCTATTGCAAGAATATACGTTGCCCGATTCAGTTGTTTTCGCAGGAATACATAAATAGTATCCAATGTATTGATATTCTGGCAAATAAAAATGTTAAAATTTTGTTTGTACATATCATTATAAATAGTAACTTTGCATTGCCAGTTGATGCAAAGTTTGATGTTTTTAGATTTTTTCTATGTTTTTAATAATATTAATTTTGGCTTTCTTATTCGTTATAGGAGGGCTTATGAAATTAAAATATTCAGCACAATTGCAGTTAATAGAGAAAGACAACAAAGGTAGTTGTACTGCAATGTGTACCCCAATAGAAGCAACAGCGTATCACTTGATATTTATTGCACCGAATCCAAAAATCAGCGAGAATTTTTTACCGCGTGCGGTCACTCCTAATCCTCAACAAGAATTGCGTAAAAAACAATGTGAGGGGTGGGCACTATCCCTTTTTGATACTGAAACTAATGCGGCAAACTTTATGGCTGAAAGGTGTAACGACAAAAAAAATCTATACAAATATTTAGGCACACATTTAGCTGCTGTAAAGGTAGAAAAAGAGGACGGTGTAGGTGCTGAAGTAGAGGGGAACGGGCATTTTAATTTCCATGAATCGGCAAAAGTGGATTTCTCAACGAAAGTAACTGGAGTAACTCAATTATACCCATGATAAGAGGGATTGAAATACAAAAACTACCGTGGGAGAATCTTAAAAAGGTTGGAGTTCTCCAATTCACGGAATTTCCCTCAACGATAGTTTATTCTAATTCAGATAAAACTCCCTACATTATAGAATGGGTTGATTTGAATGAAGCGGGTAAGGATGTTTATTTTATCTATGAATCTTCAGTTGATAATTTAAAAAAATACATTCAAAGGGATATATCGCATTATGACTTAATAATAGCCGCAAATGGTGGCATTGCATTAAAATATACTGGCGAACTTAAAAATGCCACTTCTTTTTTTATTAGCCCTGTAAATGATATTCCATTAGATTTAATGCCTTCGTATGATAGTCTCTTTAGTCAAAAATATTCGGGGGATTTACAAAATATAAATAAATATTTTGATTTGCCAACGCATCAAATAACGGCATTAGTGGTGCGTGAGGTTGCTGTGGATAAATATACCCCTGTATTTTCAAAGCAGTATAATACTGAGTTAATACATTTACATTTAAACGAAGGGGAATTAATTGAGCATGGCAAGGTACGAACCGATGTGTTAGCTAATACATTATTGCGGTTTGAAAATCTATACCATGAGATAGCAACAGATTATATTCGTGGCGGAAAGGAAAGATATTTAAAGATTGATACGACCGAAAGAAAAGCACAGTTCAAAGATTTAGCATATACGGAAGTTGTACTTGAAAAAGCCGCCTCTTTTTCAATATACATTAAACCCCGAACATCTACTCCGCAATTAATGTTTACCGCTGATACAAGCACTCCATTAACTCAAGCGGAGGTTATATTTAATAATGTAAAAGAGGTAATTTCTAATGCTTTTACTGCGGACTCTATTGGGGCATTAACAGATAAGTACAATCCTGCTGTTTTCAGTAAATTAAAGGAGTTTGCAGAAATAATCGCAAACTATAATATAGACATAGATATTGATTACTTTAGTCCTGTATCTAAAACGCAATGGAAAGATAATATTGAATTAAATAAAGCCGATTCAATCATTACAACTCTCAAAAGCGAGGTAAAGGAAACGGAAAGTATTGAAGTGATAGGTAAATTCTCTGCATTAAATTGCAAAACGAGACATTTCGCATTCGTATCAAATGACAATACAGAGTATATTGGATATTTTGACGAAACAATAAAAGAATCAATACCTACTTTGAATTTTATTGAGATTTATGAAGTCAAAATAGAACAGAGTAAAGCTAAAATGATTTCGGAATCTGAATTTAAGGTGCAAAACAAAATCATTGCTACCTATCCATACAAAAAGAAGAAGTAATTAATCTGGTAACGACATACCATTGAGGAGACATTTTAAAACTATAACGAATCTCCTTATTTATTCCCCATTTCAGCTTATAACTCAGTTGTTTAACTGGCTTTGTAAAATCACCAGGTAAGTTTTTCACTAAAATAAATTAGTCCGCTATCAATAGTAAATCAATTCGTTATGAATATTTACTGCTGTATAATATATCGTTGCCATGTTAACTATTGGTTATCAAATGTAAACAGAACCTAAAAAGGGATCATAATTGCCAATTTACCGTTTACAGGCAAAAACATACCATCCACCCGCAAAATATTACCATCTACTAAATAGAGGCATTTAGGGTTAAAGGATTTTAATATATTTGGTCGGAGTCTTGTTTTACTCCCCCCCTCTCTATTCATAGAGAGGGGAAAAGTGAAAAACACATAAAAATAAAACCATGGAAAAAATAAAATTATTCACCAGTTTTTTAGTTTGCATTTTTAGCAGTGTATTTTTCAGCTTGCAAGCTCAATCGCCAAGCTGGGCATGGGCGGCGGCGGCGGGTAGTTCTAACAACAATCAATTTGCTGGGGCAGTATGTACAGACCCTTACGGGAATGTTTATTCAACAGGGTGCTTTGAAGGTGCCTCGATAACTTTTGGAAGCAATATACTAAATCAAACAGGAGGAAGGAATATATATCTTGTAAAATATGCGCCCAATGGCAATGTACTATGGGCAAGTTCACCTTCCGGTATAAATTATAGCAATGGTTATGGGCTTTGTACTGATTCAAAAGGTAATGTGTACCTCACAGGAGATTTTAATTCAACATCACTGACATTTGGAAGTATAACATTGAACAACCCGGGCGGGGGGTATTGCGTTTTCGTGACTAAGTATGACCCGTCAGGAAATGTAATCTGGGCAAAATCGGCAAGTGCAGGAGCAACATATGATGCAGAAGGCCTTGGCATTTCAGTAGATACAAATGATAATGTTTTTGTAACCGGGTATTTCGAAGCCCCATGGGTGGCATTTGGCGTTGACACCTTGAAAATGTTCTTGGGGGAGAGTGAGGCCATATTTTTAACAAAGTATGACTCAATTGGCAATGTGCAATGGGCGAAAACCCCATCCGGAACTCAAAATAATATTGCAGCAGGGGTATGTTCCGACCAATGGGGAAATGTTTATATCACAGGAGAATTTTCAAGTCCTTATTTAGTGTTCGGTAACGATTCAGTAGTAACGTCCGGGGCTTCTGATATGTTTATAGCCAAATACGATTCGCGTGGTAATGCCTTATGGGCAAAATCTGCCGGAGGCATATACAGTGATGAAGGTGCTGCTGTTTCGGTAGATAGAAATGGCAACCCTTATGTTACGGGGAATTTTTCAAGTTCCAAGATTATTTTTGGTTCAGACACTTTAATCAATTATGGTACCGAAAATATTTTTACCGTAAAATATGATTCAATGGGGAATGTGATGTGGGCAAAATCATTAGCCTATACAGCCAATATTTGGGTAACAGGAATTTCGGCAAGCAATACGGGTAATACTTGTATAACTGGGACATTCGGGCCTAACGGCCTTAATTTTGGCAGCACTATTTTAAACTCAAACGGATATGTTGATATTTTTGTTGCCGATTATGATGCCAGCGGTTCCCCGCTTTGGGCTGCTTCTGCCGGAGGAACTGATGGCGATTACAGCGTAGGCGTTTCGCAGGATCCATTTGGTAATGTATTTGTGAACGGATATTTTATCAGTAGTTCAATGTTATTTGGAAGCAATGCAATCTCCGATCCGAATGCACCGAATGATTACGATGTGTATATGGCTAAGTTAGGAACAACTGTTACAGCGATGGCTGCCCTGCGGAAATCAAATTTAACTGAAGTTTTCCCTAACCCCTTCACAAACTCCACTACCATTTCCATAATTGACAATTCACCATCCACTATTCACCACTTAGAACTCTCCGACATCACCGGAAGAACCCTCAAACAAATTGAATTTACGGGCGATGAATACACCTTTTCTGCGGAAGGCCTTGCAAAGGGAATGTATTTTATACGTGTTTTTAGCCGGAGCCTAGCTGGCGATTATAATGAATGCATTGGGACCAGCAAAATTGTGGTACAATGAAGGTAAGTATAGTGGCATAAAAACGGTATATTCGTTGCATTTTGCACATGATTTTTTTTCCTGTAAGAATATACCTGAGAATACTTTTATGTAGTTTATTAGTTTTTCATTCCTGCTACTCTTTCTCTCAAATTACATTTTCCCAGATCCCAATGGATTCGGGATTAATTGTGCGCGATTTAAAGACCGAACTTGGCACCATTCTGGTGGAAGGAAATGTAAACAGAGCAAAGACACCTTATACTTCACTGCGCCTTAAAATATACCGCGACAGCGTATTGATATGTACTTTACGCCAAAACCTGGTTTATAAGGGAACTAGTGCACCGTTCTGTTTTTCATATTCCATCCCGGCAGGATTACATGAATATACTATCTCACTTTATGGTAAAAAGAAATCGGTTATAACTCTTGATACTTCTATTAATGGCATTGTCGCGGGCGATGTATTTATAATTGAAGGGCAATCGAACGCCTTTGCCACTATGCGGGATAAAGAAAGCGCTAATGCGAATAAAAGTGAGTTTATACGTGTTTTTGGCAATCCTGATCCGAACCCCGGGGTGACAAATGCCCATTCAAAATGGTTTGTGGGGCAAGGAGACGGGGATTTTAAGGAAAACGGACATGCCGGACAATGGGGGCTAAGGCTGGGGCGGTTGTTAGTAGACAGTATTAAAATGCCGGTAGCCATATTTAACGGCGCTTTTGGAGGAACCCCCATCAGTTATTATGAGCGGGCCAAGAATTATAAAACAGAACTAGCCTCTAATTATGCCCGTCTTTACCACCGCCTTACTTTAACCGGTTTGCAAAACCATGTGAGAGCTATTATCTGGAGCCAGGGCGAATCGGATGTTCTGCAGGGAACAAAGATATCCACCTATATGAATGAATTGGATACTTTATTGAAAAACTGGAAACAGGACTATCCGGCGGTGGAAAAGATCTACATTTTCCAAACGGCAGGCCAGTGCTATCTAAACTATGGTAGCTTACTGCCCATTGCCGAAGCGCAGCGTGAAGTGGCTTTGAAGCATGATTCGGTTATTGAAATTATTCCTACATCGGCCCTGAAGCCGGATAAAGGAGGATTGCATTTTGATTATAAAGGAGGATATGAAATATTCGGGGATAGAATATTTTCTTTGATCAGCAGAGACTTATACGGAGTAAAATCCTCACATGAAATTGATGCCCCTATGATCACATCTGCTTTCCTGAATGATTCAACTACTATTATAGTAACAGAAAACGCACGTTCTATAATACCACGCTATGCAAATTCGCCCATTCAAAATTATGGACTTAGAAATTCGAACGGTGCTGTTATTGATTCTGTATTTCCGTTAAAAAATAACATTATTTTTCTATTATCAAAATACCCCGGAAAGAAGGTGACCATATCCTATTATGCCGACTCTGTTGATGGCGCTAACCGCCTCACCAATTCCAGTGGTATCGAAATACTCACTTTTTGTAATTTCCCGGTCACCGATTCTATCGGCACAACCATGTTTGTTACCCCATTCATTATTCCCCGCATGAAAGTATACCCGAAAATTATTCATACCGTAGCAACTGTTAAACTCAATTTATATGGAAAATACACCATTGAACTTGATGACTTAGCAGGAAGAACATTAAAGCAGGATAAGTTTACAGGCATACAATACGACCTTGATATCCCGGGTTTAACAAAGGGAATATATTTTGTTCGTATCTTCGATAAAGATAAAAATTTGGTTGGTACCAGTAAAATGGTGGTGCAGTAATTAACTAATTCTACGGAAATACGAATTTGCCGTTTAATCAGGAAATGATACCATTCACAGGCTAAAACCCGCCATTTAATAAATGGAGCCTGCAAAGTAAATTACTTTTAATACTTTCGGGTAATTAAACTGGTTTACACCCAACCAAATCATTTTTTTATACGTATTGGTTACTATATCTATGAGAATACTTTCTATGAAAAATCTGTACCTCGCCTTATGCCTGTTTGCCGCGTCTTCTGCATATAGCCAAATTACCTTCACCCAAATTCCTATGGACTCTGAATTGGTAGCCCGTAACCTGAACACCAATTTGGGAACATTTAATATTCAGGGGTTAGTGGATAGTGTAAACGCGCCTTACGATTCAGTATGCCTTAAAATTTTCAGGGGCTCCGTAATAGTCGATTCTATTTACCAGGATCTGTATTATTTTGCCGACAGCGCGCCGTTTAATTTTTCTTTTCAAATTCCAGCCGAACTGCAGGAATACAAGGTGGCATTGTATGGCATTAAAAACAGGCTCGAAACGCTTGATACCACCATTAATGCGCTTTTGGCGGGAGATGTTTACGTTATTGATGGCC
>DATHNK010000203.1:0-5645 GCA_035486075.1 Bacteroidia bacterium | reverse complement strand
AAGAACATAATTTACTTTTTTACCATCAGCATTCTGATAACCAATTGAATGAGTATAATCATTCGTATTTGTTACTTTTTTCATACTATCACCTCCGATTCTTTAAATAATTCGGTTTATATGTCTTAATTACTTCCTCCGCAGTTGTCTTATGACCATTATTAATCCGAGCAATCATTTCCCCCGCCATTGTTGCCGCCTCGCTAATTGAGGGTCGGACAGAAAATTGTCTTTCTCGTTCTTCTCTCACAAATTTTGCCGTAGCTTGTTTGTTATGTTCTTGTAATTGCGAAATGACTCTCATAACTATAGTGTATCACAACTCTTTTTATAAGGAAGGATAATTTCTTATCCTCCCATGATAACAAGAGTTATCCTACTCTATTTGCGAGTAGTGCATTTGCTGATCGCTTAAAGTTTCCAAAGTTTCCAAACCATGTCCCAGTGGCCTCATAGTTTAGTGTTCCCTGAATTCTTAGTAATACTCCATCAGTCCCCTTTTCCCATTCAAACGGTTTCATTTCACCGATTGTCCAGTATTCAGGACTCAAGAAGTAAATATGATCATCAGGACAGGTGTAGTCCAAAACCACCTGAGCGTTTCCACCCATGAAGTCAAGACCTTTCCATCCCCCGCCAAGAACTTCTTTGTAATCGAAACGAAGTTGTCCTTGAAGCAGTGATCCGTATTTAAGAAACTCAGTCATATTCATGACGATGTATTTACAATTTCCTGTTCGATTTGCCTGCAAGAAAGCCTGATACATATCACTTAATGCCAAATTCACTGAACTACCTGGATTACTGACATACGCCGCAACCCATGAAGGGTCCGTTGACGGATTGATTCCCTGATACGTACTGGTTGTTGAAAGTGCTTCATTAAGACCATCCATTTCAACGACAGCCCCGCCTGCTCCATCAAGCTTCTTAATCGTTGCCAAATTAGACCATGTTGTTGCCTGAGCAAGAGTTATCTGATTTTTTGCAACAATTGTTGCGACAGTCGCCTGTGCTCCCCCAATTGAGAGAATTGTTCCAGGAGGTGTGTACAGTGTGTAATCAATATCTCCATTAGGAGAAGCAGTAAAGGTCAATGCAGTTGCTGCTGTTCCTGATCCCGCTGCGGTTGTGATGGTTCCTGATCCATCATTATATCCCTGACGATTCAAGTCAATAGCCATTGCCAAGACATTTTGCTTCATATAGAAGTCAAGTTGCCGCACAGCAATACCTGCATCCCTGATTGCCAATGTTTGTTTGGTAATCTGGAAGGTCCCTGTTGCGTAGCGTGCTGAAATAGCGGCCTGATCAAGTTGCGGTTTACCCGAAACAAGAGTTCCTCCTTCAGCAATCGTAACAGCGCCGTTAGAATGCGCTTGAAGCGTTGGAACATAGAAAGTCTGATTGTCCATATCGGTCTTTAAGACTCCTGCATTCTTATTCTTCAAATCTCCGGTTCCCGGATCAAAACCACCAAACATATTCCAAAGAATAACGCGGTTATATAACTGATCCTCAACTGCCGGACGAATAATTTTCTCTAAAATATTTGAAACGTCATTTAAAGTTATGCCTGCCATTTTACTATAGGATTTACTTGACTAGATTAGATGTGGATCTATTGTAGGGATTAATCTATATTTTTCAAATTTGGGAATATTACTCTCTGCAATAGACAAATTATTTGGTAAATCTTTATCAGGAATAAGAAAGATATGCTCTACCTTATTATCCTGATTCTTACAAATAAGTAAGAAAAAATCTACTTTCCCTTTTTGCCTAGATAATATAAATTTCCAACGAAAAGTTTTTAATGCTATTGATTTACCTGTCTTGTAATCTATCATTGTGGTTGACATTTTCTTCGATGTTTTTACATCAATAAATTTGCCTTTCCAAAATAAGTCACAAGGTCTATGTATATGAACAGACTCAGGTAAAATAGATAGAGCTATTTTTTCTCCTTCTAATCCATCAGTTCCAAATGTATTATTTTTTGCAGATCTGATAGATACTGGAATTTTATCTCTAATCTTAGCTCTTTTTATTCGTTGGTATTTCCTAAATTTGTCTTTATGGGATTCGTAATAACGCTTACACTTTTCACTGTTGGTTAAAGCCATATCCCTATAATAGACCCACACTAGCCATTAATCAATACCTATTCTCTCACCCCCTCTCCTGTTAAGTATTAGCTCCGTCAGTTGCTCCAATAAGCTCAAGAGCTTTAGAAACTACCGTCTCTCCAAACCGTGGTTTGGCCTCAGTTGGTAGTTCCAGCCCTTCCTTTACTGGACGTACTGTATAAGGAGTTTCAGGTGTATCTTTCTTCATTGCTTCTTTCTTCCATTTCAAATAATCATCGGTGTGATTGGCGATCCAAATCTTTTCAAACTTTTCAGGATTCATTCTGACTCCGATATCAACAAGTTCTTCTCCAAACTTTTCTGCATCAATACTATATTTTTTAGCAATTCTATTTATTTCTGCATCCGCTGCTTTGGTATACTCGCGTCTATCCAAGTCTTCTTCAGTCACAACTCCAAACTTTTCTTTCAGTTCTTTTTTCCCTTGAGCAATTTGCTCAGGCGTTAATTGATCATCGGGATTAGCTTTTGTTTCTACTACTTCCTTAGCAGGTGTTACTTTTTTTCTAAGTTCCCCTACTTCATTTGCAAGTTTGCCTTGTTGTTTAGCAAGATTTTCATAATCCTTTGCCATTTCCGCAAATTCAGCTTGCGTATAGGTTCTTCCGTTTATTTCAACGGGTTTGTCTGGTGAAACAGTTTCCTTCGTAACCGTTGTTTCGGTTGTTTGGACACTGTCTCCCCCATTCAAGAGTTCGTCTACCTCTTCCATATTATTTCTGTTTCACTCTCCTTTCTTTCCAAAAAATTAGATAGTTGGTTATCTATTGGAATATAAGCAATATACTTTGCATGTTTTCTCGTATTGCAACTTTGACATAACTGTATATATCATATATGATACGTAATCAAAGTCAAATTAAAATCCCTTAAAATCCTGTTAATCCATACTCCGGTAATCCTGCTATTTTTTCCTCTATTTTTTTAAGACTTGCTAAGGATTCATCAGATAACTTAAATGCATCAACCTTTCCAGATAACTTCTCAAGAAAATAAATCAATTTTTTCCAGTCATCCCCACAAGCGACTAAGACATAGACTACTTTTGATCCTTTTACTCCATACACTTGACCTTTTACTTTAGCAGGTGTTTTGAATTTAACGTATTTAGCATACTTCTGAGGAAATTCTAAAGGGATATAATTTGTTTCTGCCTGATTTGAATACATTGGCATTGCAGCAACATATTTGCCAAGAGGTTTAATAGTGACTTCTTCACCTTTTGCAATTTTATAAATAACTTCAGAGTAATTTTCAATAGAGAGCGTATAGAGAGCTGAAAGAGGAGCTGGATAGCGTGAACAGATATCAATAAGATAGGGCTTTCCCTCTTTCGTAACCCTTGCTTCAATTGACATAGCACCCCGATAGTCAAGTTTTTGTAAAACACCACCAATTTTATCAGCAACTAATGCCAAGGGTTTAGGTAATTTGTTCGTATAAATTCCAACATAACTTTCTTTAGATTGCTCTATTCCCCAGAGCATTGGTTTTACCCAGCCTTTTCCATAATAATAGAGATCAAATCCCGGTTCTTCACCTTCAATCTTATCCTCAACTAAAAAATTATAGATTTCATTAAACGGCCCTAGGGAAACCTCTAATTGATCAAGATACCCTTCAACCATTGGATATGATTTTGCTTCAAATGAATCCATATCCCCTCTGAAGATATCAAGTTTTACATATTTATCAGGATGCTTCTTAAGATACTCACGAAGTGCGGAAATTCCTTTAACAACTTCTGATTCCTGAACTGGTAGGCCAATTTTTTCCTGAATCTTTCTGGTAAACTCACGGTTATTTTCGAGTCTATCCCCTTTTAAGGAAGAACCAAAGATTGCTTTATCAGGATTCTTAACTCTTAAATAATCAGCAATGTCTCCGGTACCCACATCAAAAAAACAGATTAAATCAGCCCATGCAACATTATCAAAAAATGTCATGACCTTTTCTACTCCTTCATCTTCAAAACCAAGACCGGGAGCATATTGCTCAAATTTAGGGTATGCTCCGAAAAACGGTGTAAAATAACGCACTGAATGGCCATCTTGTGCTAAACGTCTGGCGTGTTCAAAAAACAAACCAAAATCGTAAATTAATATATTTAGTTTTTTACCAACCCCTCCATAATAATTTTGCATATTTTCCTTTCTAAAAAGTGGATCTAAAAAGTGGGGCAACAGACCGCTGCCTTGTCCATTACCCCACATCTCTTATTTATGTTTTGGCATTCCAAAACTTTTTTTATGTGAACTCATTGTTGCAATGTGCTGTTTTCCACGAGCATTATTTGCTTTTGGATTTGCTCCGTTCGCTTTATAGCCCCCATGACTTTTAGCACCTGTTGTTTTATGACCTCCATGACCTTTCAAACTCATAGTATACCCTCACCCCCTTCCGCTACAACTCTTTACATGGGTAAATTACCTTTTTGAGCATTTTTATATAATGCCCGTAATCGTGCTGTTCCTTTTGAATCATTTTTTGGATGTGTATGTGCTTTTGAAACTTTTTTATTTGCAACAATATGTCGTCTGACTGATTCTTTTTGCATATGATTCACCTTCTTCCTATTCTTTCTATTGCCCTACTCTGATACCTGATAAATTCGGTTGTCCCCCGCCTTCCCCCTTGTCCTCGCCTAAAACAGTAGCCGGTTTTGGCATCTGTGCAGGGGGCGCAGGATTGTTTGGTGCCGCTCCTCCACCCGAACCCCCTGGCGCATTTCCTCCATTTGCCTGTTGCTGCATTGCAAGTTTTTGTGCTTCCTGTTGCATATCCTCCTGTGCTTCTTTTTCTAAATTAGCAATGATATCTCGGACATTGCCAAGTTTTAACATCCGTATTGCATCCTCTTTTGATAAAAGACCTGCCTCAACTGCCTGATAAATCGTCTGGCGTTTGCCTTCCATTGTATAACTTTGTGCTGTTTCAAATTCTATTTCAACAACATTATCTTGATGAATTACAACAGGTGCCTGTTTGACTGCTGACAGCGGATCCGGTTGTTGTCCTTCCGTTTGAGGAGCTTGGCTAGCCATTTCCTTTGCAGTCTCAAACGCATCCATGTTATACGGCAATCCCTTTTCTCCCATTACAGAAAACGTATTATAGTCTTCCTGTTCATAAATCTTTACATCAACCGGTTCCAAATAATACATTGAGGCAAAATAGACAACAAGATTAAATAATTGCGTTAAAGCAATTTTCATAAAATCCATAGCAATCTTTTGCGATGCATAATCCTGTTGTCTTACGGCCTCGACAGTTCGATACGTCTTCATCCCCTTTGGACTACTACCCATGGTAACTGCCGAGGCTCCATAACGTTCCATCCATCCAAAACTCATATTAATATAATTTGAAAAGAAAGGAGGAATTTCAGGAATCGGAACAATATCAGGCTTACCTAATTTGTAATACATAATTTCTCCATTTTCATCAGTAGTTCGGGTGATATTTGATCCATACGGAGCCATTAATGCCCCTCTT
>DATHNK010000202.1:0-2671 GCA_035486075.1 Bacteroidia bacterium | reverse complement strand
AATTGCAAATGGTGAATAAGGGCTTGGCCCACCGGGTAAACCTTCTCCTTCCGTACTTAATGGGCGCAGATTATACCAGGTACCATCATATTTACCCTGAGGATTGAAATAAAACCCTCCAATGCCTGCAAAAAGATAAGCATCCAATGCTAAGGTTTTAAATCCGTGTGCATGCCTGATCTTATAACGGTGGCCCGGTTGATCATATTGATAAAAGTGAAACTCAGCCTGAATCGAAGGCTCAATAATTAAACTGCGGAAATTCTGATCGCGGTTCCGTCTGTACAGGTTGGTACTCAAAGCATCATTCCCATATAATTCTGCAATGGTAAGGTTAGCTTTAGCAGACCATGCATGGCTTAAACGCCGACGATACCCAATAAACCCTCCATAACGAAGAGCGCCCGGGTTAAAATCCCTTAAAAAGTGAGTTCCGATCTGAGGAGAACCTCCCAGATCACCCAAAAATTGCGATAATCCTAATCCTCCCGTATATTCACTGCGGTTTAAGGTATGGTTGAGATCATACTGGGAGTAGCCAATTAATGGGGCTATGATTATCAGAAATGAAAAAAGTATTTGTTTCTTCATGGTGTTGAGTTGCAAATATAAAAAAATTTAATTACATAAATGACCGAACAGAACATATTTTGTGATTTACTGAGCATTAGGAGCAATTTGTCGATATACTATCACTAGTTTTATTTAATAATATCCTCTATTCTTTTTAATACATCTTCGGTAATCACCTTTTTGTTTTCAAGGGCAGCCAGGTTGTCTTTTAATTGCTCCACTTTAGATGCGCCTAATATTACAGTACTTACATTTTGGTTGGCTAAACACCACCCCAATGCCATATGATTTAACTTAACATGGAGTTCAGAAGCGAGTTTTTCAAGTTTCTTCACTTTTTCAAGCTTCTTTTCACCCTCAACTCCGGATATGGACTCCTTCAGCCAATTTAAAGCCGGTTGATTCAGGCGTGAATCTTTGGGGATACCCTTATTATATTTTCCTGTTAATATACCCGATGCCAGGGGCGACCAGGTAGTGAGGCCCAGCCCGATCTCTTTGTATAGAGAAGCAAATTCCTTTTCCACTTTATCCCGATGCAACATATTGTATTCAGGCTGCTCCATAGTAGGCGGAACCAACATATATTTTCTTGCTATATCATAAGCTTCCTTTATAGAAACGGCGCTCCATTCCGATGTGCCCCAATACAGTATTTTTCCCTGGTGAATTAGATCGGTCATAGCCCTTACAGTTTCTTCAATAGGTGTTTCCGGGTCAGGGCGATGGCAAAAAAACAAATCAAGATAGTCTACTTGTAATCGTTTAAGAGCTGCATTACAAGCCTCCATTAAATGTTTCCGGCTAAGCCCTTTTTGATTGGGCAATTTTCCTCCCCAAAAAGCTTTGCTTGACACAATATAACTGGTTCTGTCCCAACCCGTCTTTTTAAAAATACTGCCCATTACAGTCTCTGCCCTGCCTCCCGCATATATCTCTGCATTATCGAAATAATTTACGCCTGAATCATACGCAAGTTTCATGCATTCATAGGCAGTTTTATCTTCAATCTGGCTGCCAAAAGTTACCCAGGCACCAAATGAAAACTCACTCACCTTTAGCCCGGAACTTCCAAGTCTTCTGTATTCCATAATTTTTTAGTACGTATTATAACAAATAAAGTTTCTATTCCAAAACAAGATGACACAAGGTAGTTATTTTAAAGATAACAAAGACCAACCCTTTATCATAGGGATTTAGGCAGCATTAATAAAAATGGTATTGCTTTTGTGTAGTCTAATTCCGGATATTCCAACCCCAATGCCCTTAAGTTATTATAATAGGTTTGGTGTTGTTCATAATAATTTCTTTCAGATGGAATAAACCATGATTTGCCTCCCAGTTTCTGTGCTAAAAACCACTTCTCCAAAAGCCGTCCGGTGCGACCGTTACCATCATTAAAAGGGTGTATTTTTGCAAAAACAAGGTGTATTAAAGCGGCGAAGAAAAATACTTCCTCTATACTTAATTCAGTGGCAATTAATAAACCGATATCTGCATAAAATTTACTCATTTCCTTTTCAACTTCATAAGGAGAAGCTGCGACATATTCTATCTTTCCATCGGGGGTTGAAACATACATATATTGTGTACGCATTTTTCCCTGTTGATGTTTTGCCACAATATGTTTACTCAAGAGTTTGTGGGTCTCTTCTATATTTTTTTTATTCAACGCATTACTTTTCGCAAAGGTGTAAGCATTATACAGGTCATCTATCTTTTTAGTGTAATCGGGTAAAAACTTTATACCAAATTTTTTATGCTTTACGTAAGAATCCAAATCTATTTCTTCGCCCTCTATTTTGCTTGAAAAAACAGAAGCTACCGAAGTATAAAAACTAAAGGTATCCGTAGATATTTCAGCATCTTTCAATGCCTCAAATACCTGTTGCAAATTGGCTGGTACTTGCTTAAGGTAATCTTCAAGAAGGGATGCGGGTAATATTTGGAGGTTGAATTTCACTTGCTTTTAGAAACTGCTTCAAAGATAGTAAAAGGGGCTCTCTCTCACTCTCCCCATTTCATTCTTGGCTTTTCAGTTCATCATTATGTATTGCGGGAGTTTCTGCGGGAATAGATTTATCAGGATTAAAAATAG
>DATHNK010000201.1:0-3429 GCA_035486075.1 Bacteroidia bacterium | reverse complement strand
ATTTTTACCACAGAAATGGTAGACAGGCGGGGACCTGCAACTGCTTGCGTTTTACAAAATAAACTGGGTTTACCAACTTCACTTGGTGCTATTGATATACCTATGGGTTGTTCAGGCTTTATATATGGCTTAATGGTAGCTAATTCGCTCATAAACACCAAGGTAGCTAAGAACATATTATTTCTCACCGGAGATGCTGCCACTAAAGTAATACATCCCAGGGACCATGAATTGCGGATGATCTTCGGAGATGCTATGGCCGTTACCCTTATAAGTGAATCCGAAACCAACGGTATAGGAGGTTTTGTTTATGGTACAGATGGCACCGGCGCCCCCAACCTGATAGTAGAAGGGTGCTGCGGAGGTGAAAAACCTACCCATGAATGGCTCGACAAATATGCTGATGCAGGAGGAATGGCGTATGGAATGTTAAGCATGAAAGGCACTGAAATTTTGACCTTCTCACTCCGGAAAGTTCCACCCCTTGTAAAAGAAACATTGGAAAAGCAAAACTTAACTATGGAAGATATCGACCTCTTTATTTTCCACCAGGCAAGTGG
Source organism: Bacteroidia bacterium (assembly GCA_035486075.1). Taxonomy (GTDB): domain Bacteria; phylum Bacteroidota; class Bacteroidia; order JABEUT01; family JABEUT01; genus JABEUT01. Next base: position 2,869 of record DATHNK010000201.1, on the reverse strand, counting down.
TTTTATATTAGAAGTACTGAGAAGGAAAATGAAAATACCGAAAGAAAAGTTTTTTACCAATATTGAAAACCTGGGTAATACAGTAGCCGCAACAATTCCCTTGGCTTTATACGACGCGCAAAAAGAAGGCAGGGCTAAAAAAGGAAGTAAAGTTTTGATAGCAGGATTCGGAATTGGCTATTCGTGGGGGGCAACAGTTATAACAATTTAATTATTTCTATATGGATATAAATGAGTTCATACAAAAATTACAGGCGGAGTTTGAAGACATCCCTGCAGGTTTTCTGAAACCGGAAACAAAAATATCGGACATTGAAGGTTGGGGCTCTATGCATGCCCTGATCGTTATTGCCCTTATTGATACGGAATTTGGTGTAACCCTGAAAGGCGATGAGTTGAGAAAAATTCAATCGGTACAGGAATTGTATGACATGGCCGAAAATTTGAAAAATAATCCACAGTAAAATACAATGGCTCATTTTTCAATTAGCAATGTAAGTATTAAAGGTATTGCCGGAGCAGTTCCAAAAGGAGAACTCTCCAACTGGGATTATACGCATATTACCGAACAGGAAAGAAAACTGCTGATTAAAACCACCGGCGTTGAGAAGCGCAGGATGGTCGGCAATAGTGGCATCACAACTACCGACCTATGCAAGGTAGCAGCCGAAAAAATTCTGGAAGCAACAAACACTTCCAAAGAGGATATTCAGATACTTATTTTTGTTTCCCAAACCCCTGATTATTTTCTTCCTGCCAGCAGTATCACCTTGCAAAACAGATTAGGGTTGCCCAAAACGTGCATGGCATTTGATATTAACCTGGGTTGTTCAGGATATGTTTACGGGCTTTCAGCCATCTCATCATTAATAAGTGTTGGGAAATTCAAAAAAGCTCTTTTGCTGTGTGGCGATATTTCATCAGCAGGCCCTCCGGAAGAAGATAAAAGTGTGTTTCCTTTGTTTGGTGATGCTGGGACAGCTACTCTTTTGGAGTACGATGAAACTGCCGAAACCATGCACTTCAGCAACCAAAGCGACGGGGCAGGATACGAAGCAATTATTGTTCGGGAAGGTGGAATGCGTAAACCTTTTACAGTTGATTCTTTTACTATGGTTGAAAAAGAAAAAGGCATTTCACGGGCCAGCCGCAACCTTGAACTGAACGGAATGGCAGTATTTAATTTTTCGGTAACCGAAGTGCCAAAAAATATTGAAGAGTTTTTCAAGGTTACTTCATCAGGGCCTGAATCGTTCAATTTTTTTGTAATGCACCAAGCTAACCAATTAATGAATGAAACCATTCGTAAAAAATTGAAATTCCCACCTGAAAAAATACCTTACACCTTACCTAAATACGGTAACACAAGCTCGGCATCCATACCGTTAACTATAGCCTCCGAACTAGCCGATAAAGTTTCAGGAGAAATCTCCTGGTTGCTTTCGGGCTTTGGTGTCGGGTTATCCTGGGCCACTGTATCCCTCAAAACAAAGGATTTAATTTGCCCTCCTATTATAGAACTATAAATAATGTCCACCCCTTTTCATCTTCATAATAAAACTGTACTTATAACAGGAGCTTCTTCGGGAATCGGGAAACAAGTTGCTATTTCATGCAGCGCCATGGGCGCTAAAGTGGTAATAACTGGAAGAGATGAAAAAAGATTGGCTGAAACATTTTCTTTATTGCAGGGCGAAGGACATTCCCAGTTTATTGGCGACCTGATGGATGAAACCCAGCGTAACCAGATTTTAGACAATGTTCCCAGTATAGATGGGTATGTACACTCAGCCGGGGTAGTTGCCCCTGTTCCGGTTAAGTTTATTGCAGAAAAACACATGCGCTACATAATGGGCGTGAATTTTGAATCGGCCGTACTTACAGTGGCACGCTTACTCAAAAATAAAAAATTGAATGATAAAGCATCTTTGGTTTTCTTTTCTTCTATCTCAGTAAGTTATCCGTATGCGGGCGGAGCTTTATACACAGCGTCCAAAGGAGCTATTGAAGCATACAGCAAAAACCTGGCTATTGAAATTCTACCCAAAAAAATGCGTTCCAATGTATTGGTTCCGGCTATGGTGAAAACGCCTTTATATGAAGAGACCAAAAATCAATCTATGTACCGTAGTGCGGAAGAATATGAAGCCAAATATCCACTTGGATTAGGTATGCCCGAAGATGTGGCCAATGCAGCAATTTACCTTTTGTCCGATGCGGCGAAGTGGGTTACAGGAATTAACCTGACTTTGGACGGAGGATTTAGTCTTATTAAATAACCGGAAAATATGACCGGAAAAGTAAAAAGCCTTTCTATAGTAGTTCCGGTGTTTAATGCGGCTCCGGCTCTAATTGCCTTACAAGCTGAGATTGATAAGGTAATGGTGCAGCTCGCCATTCCCTACAAACTTATTTTAGTAGATGATGGCTCAGAGGATAAAAGCTGGGAGGTTATGAAAGCTGTCAGGAATAATAATCCTGATAAGGTTATCGCTATTCGTATGTCAAAAAATTATGGACAGCATAATGCAATTTTTGTAGGATTCAGAAGTGCTAAAGGAGACTATATTATTACTATGGATGATGATTTGCAGCATCCACCTGATGAAATACCCAAGCTTCTTAATTGCGCCCTCGAAACAGATGCCGATTTAGTTTATGGCATATCGAAAGTTTATAAAAGATCTTATCTGCGTAAGTTTTTACGCTGGGGTTACCGTCTTCTAAACCGCATGACTGCTGACGATAAAGAAGGTTCTGCTTTCCGGGTAATAAAAAAGGACCTGGTAAATAAGCTTATAACCCACGATCAGGAATTTGTATTTATAGATGAACTGGCACATTGGTACACGGAAAAAATTGAGTATAT
>DATHNK010000200.1:0-5328 GCA_035486075.1 Bacteroidia bacterium | reverse complement strand
ACCAATGCTTTTGGTATGGGTATTAACAAAGCCAATGTGCGTTTTGTGGTTCACATCGATTTGCCCGATAGCCTGGAAGCCTATTTTCAGGAGGCGGGCCGGGCGGGGCGTGATGATAAAAGGGCTTACGCGGTTCTGTTATATAATGATGCGGACAGGCTAAGCCTGGAAAGAAACCTTGAGCATTCTTTTCCGGAATTGGACGAAATTAAAAGAGTATACGGTGCGCTTTGTTCTTATTATAATATGATAGCAGGCGGAGGCAAAGGCTCTACATTTGATTTTGCCTTGAGCGATTTTTGTTCGCGGTACAGTTTAGAACCTATGCTTGTAATGAGCAGCATAAAATTCCTGGAAAGGGAAAATTACATTGCCCTTACAGATGCTTTTTACCGTCCGTCGAAAGTCAGCATTCTTATAAGCCAGAAGGACCTTTATCGATACCAGGTGGAGGTTTCAGCCTATGATGCTTTTATAAAATTGTTGCTGCGTTCCTACGAAGGCCTGTTTGACGGTTACGTGAAAATAAAGGAATATGACCTTGCTAAACGTTCAACTCTAACAGTAACGGAAGTGGAAGAATTGCTTCAGCGCCTGGATAAAAAGAAAATACTTTCCTATATACCGCAGTCTGATAAACCGCAACTGGTTTATACCGACGATTGCCACTTGGTTAGCAACCTGCATATTTCCAAACAGTATTACCATGAACTAAAGGAAAGGGCTGAAAAAAGAATGGAATGGGTAATTTACTATGCTGCAACTACACATAAATGCAGGAGCGAGATGTTGCTGGCTTATTTCGGAGAGATTGAAACAGTACGTTGCGGCATTTGCGACGTATGCCTGGAAAGGAATAAACTTGAACTGAGCGACCTTGAATTTGAAACCGTGGCAGAACAACTGAAAGCGTCTTTGCAAAAACAATCTCTTTCTCTTTCCGACCTTGTGCATAGTGTTCATCAGATACGGGAAGACAAAGTATTGAAAACAGTGCAATGGCTGATAGATAACAGTAAATTATCATATAATGATGATAACTTATTGGAGTGGAGAAAATAAGGTCATTATATTTGCCGGACTTAACCGAATAATGCGTAAATTTATATATCCCCTGTGTATCCTATTCCTGATGGCGGGTTTTGCAGATGCCCAAAACATTGATCCGAAAGACAATTCAAAGAAAAAGGATCAATATGATGAATCGAAGCAAAAAGCAGAACAGCAGTCGCAGGACGACATGAAGAAACAAACGGAGGACTTTACACGTAAAAAGAAGTACAGAAAGATTGTAAAGAAAGGTAAACCCGGAAGCACCGGCAAAGCCAAGCCCGAATCGCTGATACTGTATACTGATAAAGACAAATCAATAGCCTGAAAATTACGTTACATTTCTTCCGTTAACTATCAACAGGCTTACCCGCTTTTTTTAATTATTAACCCTCTAAACTCAACTGCCATGAAAAAGCCGGTTTGTCTTATCCTGATTTGTTTGGTATCCGCAGTGTCTTATGCATTCGGAAGCCACGGAAGAAGCCCTGTTCTTGATAACACTTCCATTAGAAGATCGGAGCGGGCCATGAATGCTCAGACCAGAAGTTTCCAAACCCATCGCCGCTATTCATCAGAAGTGAACAGCCATCGTGCAAAAGCCCTGAGAAAGGAGCACGCAAAGGACGGGCAGGGTTTGTAGGTTAACATAGCAATACACTGTTTAGTCTTTAATAAGCCTGGCAGTGTATTGCTTGTTTGCATCGCAAACTGTTAGGATGTAAATTCCGCAAGGTTGTCCTGTTAAGTCAATGAGATTGTCACCCTGAGAGTATCGAAGGGTCTCTGTTAACAATTGCTCTCCTGATATAGTATATACATTTATTTGCAGAGATTCTTCGCGCTGCTCAGAATGACAAACTAGAGTAAAAATCCCATTATTCGGGTTAGGATATATTTCCATAAAATTACTTTCATCAAGTTTATTTATTGCTGAAGGCATTGACCATTGGGCGATATTCTTTGCAGATACACCGCCTGCACTGTCAAATCCCCCCCCCACATATAGCGAATTATGATAAACGGTCATAGCATCGATGGCACCGCCTACATTAATACCGGAGCCAACAGGCGACCATTTTGAACCATTCCATTTGGCAATACAATTTATAGCCTGGCCATTTACCGTATCAAAAAAACCACCCGCATAAAGCTCACCATTATAAACGGTCAATGCATTTACTAAAGCATAGGTGTTTTCGCCCCAGATACCTGAATCGGGCGATGACCATGCTGATGTATTCCAGGCTGCAATGCAGTTTGCCTGTATGGCTCCTGCCTGGGTTATCATACCTCCTACGTAAAGCTGATTGTTATATACTGCGAGTGAATAAATGTTTCCGGTAGTGCCTCCTCCAACATTTGACATGGTAGTTCCGTTCCATGCCGCGATATTACTTCCACCACTTATGGCAAAATCCCCTCCTATATATAATTCCCCTTTATAAACTGCCAATGCAAACACGGCATCATCTTCTTCTATCGAATAAATTTGGTTATCTAATGCTGACCAATTTGTGTCGTTCCATCTGGCAATTCCAAATATTGCTTTACTACCGGAACTGTCAAACGAACCGGCTACATAAAGTGCATCATTATATACAGCCATTGCATAAATACCATAATCTCCCCCTTTTAATCCTGCACCCGCCGGCATCCAGTTTATTCCGTTCCACTTGGCAACATTGCTGGCAGCAATTCCACCTATTTTGCTAAATAGGCCACCTGCATACAAGGTATCCAGATAAACCGCCATTGCATTTATATAACCGTCTGTACCTGCGCCTAAGGAATCCCAGTTTGTTCCGTTCCATTGGGCAAGGCTGTTTGCCGTTGCTCCGCCCGCAGTGGTAAACCATCCTCCCGCAAATAATACGGAATCATATGCGCACAATGACCAGGTAGTATTAGGGCTTGACCCGGTTATACCGGAACTCACAGGAGCCCAGTTTTGAGCATTTATAACAGTTGCAGAGAATAATAGAAGAAATGCAATTCTAAATCTCATTGCATTTTAGTTCTTGAAGAATTGGTAATAGAATGTTATGCGCGGCACCAAATCATAATCAAACTTTTGCAAAGGCGTTGCAGGAATACTATTGTACGATTGGTCATGAATTCCATCATACCATAGATTAGGCATGAAATGTATTTGTTTAATTGGTTGAAAATCGAGCCCGATCACGAAGTAATTTTCTATCCAGGGGATAACCACATTCTTTTTTTGCCCATCAACATACATACCTCCCGGCTCATAGTATATTTGAGAATTATAGGTGTTATCAGGGTTATAGTAATCATACCTTGCAAAGGCTGTCAGTTTGGAAGCTCCTGTTTTTTTATCTCTCAATAAAACTACGGCAGTCATAATAGAATAGCCCGACTGGATATTATCGGCGGTATCGCCACTTGCCGGAACTCCCGGGCCGCTTACTTCATCTACCATGTTTTTTTCCAACTGCTTAAAATATTCCGCACTGATATTGAAGTTTTTTGTTTTGTAGCCCAGGAAAATACGCCCGGTAACTTCATATTGATGCATAACGCCATTGGCAGGTATATCGGTCCATGAAAAAGTATGCCCGTCGCCATACAGGTCAAGCAAAACCTTATCATTAAACAGTTTGACATACAAGTTGCCATAATATTTTTTCCATGTGGTATAATTGGATGTAATACCCGGCACATCCGGAATGGCACCGGTGCTGTTACCTACCATAAAATTAAAACCGACACAGGCATTCTCATTCCCCGCATCATCTTTTTTCCGCCAGATTTTTCCACCGATATTTACGCCAAAATCATTCGAACCTGTGATGCCTTTCATATCCATAATTGTCCTGTCGATGGAGCGGTATCCCCAAAATGGTTCTTCCGTTATGGCAAATGAGGGAGTAGTAATGGCCCCCACTGATAGCTTAAGGCCTGTATTAAACATATTAGTCCATTCCATATTGGCATATTTCAGGTAAAAACTCCGGTCATAATTTTGAAGGGTGGTTACAGCACCGAAAGCATTATCATTCGTTTCTTCATAAGCCATTACTGCATGCACGGAAAACTGGGCATTGAAAAAATAATCGTATCCCAGGTAAACGCGCTCAAGCGAAAATTCGTTAGAGCCTTTTCCCAGTGTGCTTCCGCTGTATTGCGTATTTCCTCTTCCCAGAGTATCGGCATGCACTTTATCGAAATAGCTGCCGAACATATATCCCCAGAAATGCCCTCTTGTGGAATCAGGAGATTCGTGCGGAGCAACAGTTAAAGGGTAATTCAGAAAATCGTTAAATTGAGCTTTAGCGATATTGCATCCCAGCAAAAAGAAACCCGTAAATATTAATAGTTTAGATGGTTTCACGTTTTAATTTTTATGTAAATACCTTGACATTTTAAATAGTCCTAACGTCATCGCGAGTAACGAAGCAATCTCATTTGCATTTGTAACCCGGTGAGATAGCTTAGTTCCTCGCAATAACGTACTAACTTTGTGTAAGGTATAATTGAGAACTTTAATTTATTTAACAACGGTAATTTTATTGCAGATATTTATGTTATCACCGGTAATTTTAAGGAAATATATGCCGGCTGCAACATCAGTGGTGCTAAGTGTAACCGTATTTTCTCCTGATCTAAGCTTGGCAGGTAGTTCTTTTGCCAAGCGTCCGGTAACATCATAAATGGCAAAAGTCGTTTGGGCATCATTAGTTGCCATAATCCCCACGTTCAATTCATCTTTTGCAGGATTGGGCCATGTATTCTCCAGTTGCGCCGATTGGTTTATAGAAGGTATAGCTGAAACTTTCCACATGGAAGCAGGAAAATCAACTGCGGTCGCTGCATTTGAACATTCGGTGGCTCCATACATGTCTTCAATCGTTTTCAGCCAGCTATAGTGGTTTAATCTTGTATTGTAGGTTCCGCCAACAATCAATCCGCTACAGGCCATCATAACAACTTTGTTTCCTTCACTGTTATCATCTTCATCCCAGGTTACAAATAGTACTGAATTATTGGCAGGGTTAGCGCACCAGCGCACCAGGGGCATCATGTTTGCCTTGAACCAACTATCTCCTGCGGGAAGCGCCGAACTTTCGTTTCCATCATGCATGTCGTTGATCGAATTGGGTATTACCCAGGTAAGGGTAGGAAGTGAGGCATAGTTGTTAGAGTCGGGGAAAATGGCAGAGCCTGTGTATCCGTTAATATCGGAATAAGGAATATCATCCACTACCGGAATACTATCAATGGTGGAACAGTTTATCCAATTGATCCAGGGGC
>DATHNK010000199.1:0-7652 GCA_035486075.1 Bacteroidia bacterium | reverse complement strand
GTTTTTACCGGATATAAACCTACGGATGTTTCTTCACTTAACATCACAGCATCAGCCCCGTCAAGCACTGCATTGGCAACATCATTCACCTCAGCCCTTGTAGGAGATTGGTTAGTAAGCATGCTCTCCATCATTTGCGTGGCAATTATTACCGGGCGTGATTGTTGAATACATTTCCGTACCAGCATTTTCTGTATGGTTGGCACTTGTTCCAAAGGCAATTCCACACCTAGATCTCCGCGGGCTACCATCACAGCATCTGCCGCTTCAATAATGGCATCGATCTCTTTCAGCGCTTCGGGTTTTTCAATTTTTGCAACTATACGGGCAGGGGAGTTTGCGGCCTTAATACGTCCTTTTAAATCTAAAATATCTGTTACCGAACGTACAAAAGAAAGTCCGATCCATTCTACTTTATTCTGAAGCGCAAAATCCAAATCCCTGATATCCTTTTCAGTTAAGCAAGGCAAAGAAATTTTTGTATTGGGCAGGTTTACTCCTTTGCGGGAACTTAATATACCGCCTTGTACAACCACTGCTTTTACTTCCGTATCATTATCAGTAGATAATACGGTAAGTATAAGTTTTCCATCATCGATCAATACATTTTCACCGACAATTACATCTTTCGGGAATTCGGGATACGTGATAAATATACGCTCTGCGGTACTTATTTCTTTTACAGTAGTAATTGTCACCTGTTTACCCGGAATAAGTTCTACTCCGTTATCTTTTACTTCACCAATACGTAATTTTGGGCCTTGCAGATCGGCAAGTACTCCAACGTAGGTTTCCATTTCCACATTTAATTCCCGCAAGTTAAGAATGGTTTCGCTTACGGTGTCATAATTACCGTGTGAAAAATTAATACGGCAAATATTCATGCCGGAAAGTATCATTTCTCTTAAGACTTCTTTAGAGGTGGAAGCAGGGCCTATGGTTGCAACTATTTTTGTTTTGTTTCCGGTTTTCATTTTTAAAATATCAGGTTATGTTTTGACTTTAGTGCATCGGCATCAATTAAATAGGATGCTGAAACACTGCTGAGTTTTTTTATTTGTTCTGCAAAGTACTTCTTTTCTTCATCTGTAGTTTCCCCTTTAACCATAAGAAAGTAATCGGTGTGCTGGTGTTCTTCCAATAGTAATTTACCGTTATCGCTTTTGTTGGCGACAAGATAGTATTCCTGCATTAATTCATCATTAACATATACAAAGAGGGAATGGCTTCCAACGGCTGAAACATGGTCCTCGGATTTTGCCAACTTTAATTCCAGTTGGTTATTGATCATCCAGCAGAGGCGAAAATCTTTCTCGGAGCAAACAATTCCAATGAGGCAAAAATCAAAATCGTATTCTACTTTCAGCCTTGTTTTTGACATTGCTAAATCATTTTACACAGGCTGGTTTATGGAACTCCAGGCTTTTTCGGCAGCCAGTTGTTCCGCTCTTTTCTTGGAATGATGGCTCGCCTCGGCTACCAGGGATTTTCCTACCATTACCCCTACATGAAAACCCCTGTCCTTTGAATGTTGCGGGTCTTGCAACACTTTAAATTCCAGTTCCTGTTTTTCTTTTTGCGACCATTCCGTAAGCCTGCTTTTGAAATCAGTTTCGGTGGTTTCCAGTTCATGAATATCTACATATAATCCGAAGAAACGTTCCAAAATAAATCCTTTTGTTTTCTTATAACCTTTATCCAGATAAATGCTTCCTATCAAGGCTTCCAGGGCATTACCATAAACCGAACTGCCTGTAAAGTTTCCATCCTTAATGTCCATGATTTGCGGAATACCCATCTTGCGCGCAATATTGTTCAGATGGTTCCTGCTAACTACTTTCGAACGTAGTTTAGTAAGGAATCCCTCATCTTTATAAGGGAAAGTGGAAAATAAATGCTCGGCCACGATAGCGCCTAATATGGCATCGCCCAGGAATTCGAGCCTTTCATTGCTTTCAGTAATTTCATCGGATGAATTTTGTGCGGCTGATTTATGGCGGAAAGCCATACGGTAAAGGGAAATATTATGCGGATAAAACCCTAACAGGCTTTTTAAAGTGCCCGAAAATTTCCTGTCTGTCGAAATCCAATGACGTATTACTGCTCTCAATCGATTAACTTTTACATCTACAAAAGTAAGAAAAACAAACTAAAACAAGGTTTCATCGAAAAACGGAGAGAGAGGATGCCATTATTAACTATATTTGTAAGTAAACACCAACTAATTAAATTATGGAATCATACACAACGCTGGTAGATGCCATTAATGGACTAAAAGCCAAAGGCTACACCGAAGATTTTAATATAAAGGAGAATTATATTGATTGCAATAATGGCAAATATCAATTGTCGCCCGATGATTTTAAGGTTGATAATGTATTTCGTTTTGAAGGAGAAAGCGACCCTGAAGATCAATCTGTGTTGTATGCTATTTCAGCTGAAAAATACAACTTAAAAGGGTTACTTGTAAATGCTTATGGTATGTACAGCGATTCCGGCGCCAATGAGGTTATTAAGAAGTTAAAAATTCACGAGGATCAATACCATTAAGCGTTTTTAAGCTCCCACATCCTTTCCAATATCCCTACGGAAATATTTATTTGCAAAATCTATTTTATCAACACTGGCATAGGAAGTTGCAATCGCTTCTGTTAGTGTATCGCCATACGATGTAACCGAAAGCACCCGCCCGCCATTGCTTACAATATCATTACCTTCCTGTTTGGTTCCTGCATGAAAAACAATACTGTCAGTCACGTTTTCCAATCCCGTGATTACTTTCCCTTTTTCGTATTTATCGGGATATCCACCAGAAACCACCATAACTGTAGCTGCAGCTCTTTCATCTATTTCAATTTTTGTATTCCCCAATGTTTGGTTACCGATGGCTTGAAATAGTTTCACTAAATCCGACTTTATCCGGGGCATCACTACTTCCGTTTCCGGATCTCCCATACGCACATTGTATTCTATTACTTTAGGGTCACCGCCACAATTCATCAAGCCGACGAAAATAAACCCGCAATATTCCAGGTTGTCTTTTTTAAGCCCTTCGATAGTAGGAATGAGAATACGTTGTTTCACTTTCTCCAAAAAAGCACTATCTGCAAATGGAACCGGAGAAATGGCACCCATGCCGCCTGTATTAAGGCCTGTATCGTTTTCTCCAATACGCTTGTAATCTTTTGCCTCCGGCAGAATGTGGAAATTTTTGCCATCAGTAAGCGCAAAAACGGAAAGCTCAATACCACTTAAAAATTCTTCAATAACCACTTTCCGGCTTGCCGCTCCAAATTTTTCATCCATCAACATTTCCTTTAGTATAGATTCCGCTTCTTCTAAAGTATGTGGTATAATCACGCCTTTGCCCGCTGCCAAGCCATCCGCCTTCAGGACATAAGGAGCAGAAAGTGTTTTTAAAAATCTAATTCCTTCTTCAATAGTATCTTTGGTGAATGTAGCATATCGGGCGGTAGGAATATTATTTTTAGTCATGAATTCCTTGGCAAAATCCTTACTGCCTTCCAGTGCTGCTGCATTTTTTGACGGGCCGATAAGTGGAATGGATGCTAGATACGGGTCTGATTTGAAGAAATCGTAAATACCACGTACAAGGGGTTCTTCAGGCCCTACTACCACCAAAGAAATATTATTTTCCAATACGGTTTTTTTAACGGCTTCAAAATCAAGTATGTCAATCTCAATATTCATGCCGTAATCCGCAGTACCGGCGTTTCCGGGGGCTATATATAAAGCATCCATTAGAGGACTTTGGGCCATTTTCCATGCCAGTGCATGTTCCCTTCCACCACTGCCAAGTAATAACAGATTCATAGTATAGTTTATTTTTGTGCAAAGATATGTAACCACATTTACAGAGAGAGAAAGAAACTATTGATAATTCTGTATTTTGATTAGGTTTGTAATTAGAAACACGTTAGAGAATGAAACGAATAGGTATTATTTTAATATCAACACTTATCGCATTTAGCGCATTCGCGAATATTAATTACATTGATATTTCTAAAATTACAAAAGATTCTAAACTTATAACAGCTTTCAATTTTATAAAGAATAATCAAAAATATTTTGACCATTGGACACATGAGTGGAGATATGATGTATCCAAAGAGGAACTAATAAAGCAACTTAAGGATAGTTATTCAGAACTTTCATCCATTCCAAATAAGAGTGAAGAACTTTATCTGCTTCTCGGAGATATTGGATATTATCTCTTTAATCTTGATGAAAATCCATTTTCCGATACAGCCGTTCATAATTTTGAGTTGGCAATGAAAAGTAGCCCCAAAGACTATCGGCCTTATTGGTTTCTGGGAAATCATTATGCACTTTCAAATCACTCGGATAAGGCTATTGATAATTATTTTAAGGGAGAAAGCTTATTACCCACTGATGCTCCTGCTGATTTTTGGAACGATTACGCGGCAGCTGCCGGAATGGCGAATATGCCTTCACATTGCTTTTTTGCAATGGATAAGGTAAAAAGTATTACTGGCATGGAAGGAAGTTTTGAAGCCCATTTAGGACCTGCCATTTACAAGAGGATGATAGATGTTTGTAAGGACAGTTCATTTGATGACGATTATATATGGAGTGAAAGCCTGGGAGAAAAAGCGACATTCATTTCCCGCCCTTTAGGAATAAAATTCGTAATTGACTCTGCTTGGAAAATTACTGTAACTGATTATGCCAATCATCAATCTCTGTTCAATATGAAGCCTTTACAAATAAAGAACAAGGATGGAAATGAAATTAAGTATACGATTCAGATATTATCAAGAACTGTAAATGATACAGAAAGATTAGAACCCTATGTTGATACATTTGTTTCAAAATTTCCCGACAGAAAGAAAATCACATTTTCCCAAAAATATGATAAGATGATTGCATATGAAATTAGGGACAAAACAGTGTATCAGAATATTGGGGGCAGGTATAGTTATGTTATAGCGATTGAAAGGGAAGCGCCAAAGTATCCTGGTTTGCTTTTGGAAGCTCCAGCCACAATACCAAACAATAATTCCGGACAAGGTATGCAAGTCTACAGGGCGCAGAGAAGCAAGAAAAGATTTGATGGGAAAATATTTTACATGATTATGCTGGATAGCTGTGAGGATATATATGAACAATCTTATTCCGTTTTCAAAACTTTTTTTGACAATCAACTAATTATTGAATGATAAAAATTAATGGCGTAATATTTGAATAGCTGTAATTAATTAATAGAATTGTTTTCAACCACCGAATCGCTTACAGACAATACTTCGTTAAGAACACAGATACACCGCTATATCTTTTTAGCGGGACTGCTGGCTGTCTGCATAGGTATGCCGCTTTCCAACGGCATCAACAGTATCGGGCAGGCTATTCTTGCCATTAACTGGGTAATTGAGGGAAATTATATTGCTAAGTTTAAAAGTTTCTTCCGGAATAAACCTGCACTGGTGCTGTGTTCAGTTTATCTAATGCATTTATTGGGCTTGTTGTACACCACAAATTTCAGTTACGGATTTGAAGACCTGAATAAAAAACTTCCGCTTTTACTTTTCCCGCTTGTTCTTTCCACTACTGTGGCCCTTTCTGATAAAGAAAAAAGGTTAGTTATTATATCTTTTATGTTTGCTGTTACCTGCTCTAATTTTGTTGGGGGGTGGAGGCTGCTTCATCATCAAATTATAGATATACATGACATCTCTCCATATATAGCTCCCGTAAGGCTTGCCATGATGATGGTATTGTCCATATTCATTCTGGGTCATTACGTTGTGACAAATAAATTCTCATACAAATCAATTATATCAATCTTGTGGCTAGGCTGGTTTCTATTTTTCCTGTTTGTGATGCAATCTCTTACCGGTATAATAATCTTGATTGTTATTTGTCTTGCTCTTCTTTTATATGCTGCCATAAGGGTTATACGAAAGAAAAAATATTTAATCGGACTATCTATTATAGTGCTGTTTACCCTTGGAATAACCGGTTCAACAGGATATGTAATATATTTTTATCACCATTATTTTCCTACGCCCGATGTTGTAGATAGGGCAAAACTTGAAACGAATACAATAAATGGCAACCCATATTATAAGGGTCCCTGGGAAGGATTTATTGAAAATGGCCATTATGTTGTAGAGTATGCCAGCTGGAAAGAAACGAAAAGCGAATGGAATAAAAGAAGCAAAATACCTTTCGACAGTGCAGATTTAAAGGGTAATGCAATCCAGTCAACACTTATGCGCTATATGACTTCTAAAGGTTTGAGGAAAGATTCAGTCGGAGTATGGTCACTTACTCCAAAGGATATCAGCGCAATCGAATTGGGTATTCCTAATTTCCAGTTTAATTCATTGAGCAGCATGAGTTACCGATTATACCAGGTGTTTTGGGAGATTAATGACTATAGAAATGGGGGTGATGTTAACGGGCATTCTGTTACCATGCGTCTTGAATATTGGCGGATAGCGCTCATATTAATTGAGAGGCATCCCATTATCGGAGCCGGCACAGGGGATGTTAGAAAAGGATTTGATGATTATTATGACGCTTCCCATTCAAAACTGGCGCCTGAATGGAGATTGAGGTCGCATGACCAATACCTCGAAATTGCAATTGGCTTCGGCCTGATCGGACTTGCCTGGTTTATATTTTCCCTTTTTTATCCGGGAATAAAAGCAGGAAAAATGTTCACCTATTTTTATGCGGTGTTTTGGATGATTTTCATGCTTTCACTATTCACTGAAGACACCTTGGAAACAGAAGCAGGTGCAACATTCTATGGGTTTTTCAACTCTCTTTTTCTGTTTCTGTAGGTGATTCTATTCCAGAATCGTCATCATCCCTCCGTTCAAACTTCACATCAATTAATGATTTTAATTCTTGTTTTCTGTTGATTCTTTTTTCGAGTGAAAGTAAAAAAGAGGGGAGCACTATCAGGTTGGAAGAATATGCCATCAGCAATGTTACGGATACGAGTAACCCCAAGGCTCTTGTTCCGCCAAAACCGGAGAAAATAAATATCATGAATCCACTGGCCAGGATAATGGCAGTGTAAATCATACTTACACCCGTTTCTTTTATGACCAGTGAAACAATTTCAGAAATACTGAGATTATATTTTTTCATATCCTGCTTATATTTCGTAAGGAAGTACATGGTGCCGTCTGATGAAATGCCGAATGCGATACTAAAAATCAGAATAGTGCTAGGCTTCAGGTGGACATTGAAAAAGCCCATCAGGCCAAGCGTTATAACCAATGGAATAAGGCTGGGGATGGTAGCAATAACAACCATGCGCACAGACATAAACAATAAGTACATGACAAGCGATACAAGTATAACCGCCAGCAGTACACTCTCAATTAAATTCTTTACCAGGTAATCGTTGCCTTTCGAAAAGATGAGGCAGGTTCCGGTGAAAACAAGCTTGTAGCGCTTGTCTTCAGGCAACCATGATTTTGTTGCCACTGAATAATTGAAAATACTATCTGCCCTGGGAATTATTTCCGACACAACTTGTTTCATCTTTACAGAGCCAATGTCCTGCATAAACAGATCAATACAAGTATATTGTTTGGAAGTATCCAGGAAAGCTTTGTACAGGTCCTGTTTCTTTCCCGCGCTTTGTAAGTACT
>DATHNK010000198.1:0-4991 GCA_035486075.1 Bacteroidia bacterium | reverse complement strand
GTGGTTCTTGATCAGAATCTTGACACTATTCCAATTTGCGGACAGTATGCAGTTGATGGAGACAGCGGAGCAGCTTTCCATTTTAAGGGTATATGGTATCCGGTAGAAGGAGATTCTGTTTATTGGAAAAACTGGACCATTGTGAATGTGCCTCTTAAAGCCTATGTGGGCCAATGTATAACTATTCTCTTCCAGGTTCAGGATTGTGCACTGGGTGGCCACTTTGGTTACGCTTATGTAGATGCATCCTGTTCTCCGCTTCAACTTATAACGTCTTCACCTAACTTCTGCGGGCAGGATTCTATATCGCTAACTGCTCCTCCCGGAGCTACCATATATGCATGGACCGGGCCGGCCGGCGGCATATTAACGGACACTACCAAACAAACCGTCTGGGTTCAGGATTCCGGGACATATAGAGTTATCACAACCCCTGTTACAGGAGCCACCTGTGCCGATACTATTTCAATTCATATTGGCAAGCTGCCCGGCCCACCACCGGTACCAACCTTTACTGCAGATACTGTTTGCGCAGGCAGGCCTACCCAGTTTATTAATACTTCTGATTCTACGCATGGACTTTTTTCCTGGGATTTTTATAATGTTGGTATATATAATTACATAGACACCAATAACTTTAATCCTACATGGACCTATGTGAATCCGGGTATATATGTTGTAAAACTGAATGAGATACTTAAAAATGGCTGTGGTGCGAGTGTGTATGATACGGTGATTGTTGACACCAATGTCAATAATCCTTCATTCACAGCAAGCCCTACTTGCTTTGGCGATACAACATATTTTACACCAACCGCGGTTGGAGCCACTAAATATGACTGGAACTTTGGAGACCCGACCACAGGTATTCACGATAGCTCTAAATTGGTAAGACCTGGGCACCTGTACTCAGCTCCGGGAACCTATACTGTTACTTTTACAGCTACCAATAAAGGAAACTGCGGCACTACTATTACACAGGTTATTACGATTTATGCTGTTCCAACGCCACATATAACGGGCAAAGACTCCATTTGTCCCGGTACACATGATACCTTGTTTGCTTCCGGAGGAACAACATATCTGTGGAATAACACATATAACACTACCTCTTTACCTACAAATCCAACTGTTACAAAAACCTTTACTCTTGCTGCTTTTAACGGAACCTGCGAGAAGGACACTACTTTTACAATTACAGTAATTCCCGCACCAAATCCAGTGCTTACTTCGTCAAAAGACAGTGCTTGTAAAGGAGACACCCTAACATTATGGGGCAGTGGAGGCACAACTTATAAATGGGGAAATGGCACCACTAAAACTACTATACATGTAACCCTTGACAGTACAACTACCTATACATTGTTTGAATTTGGCGGAACATGTGAGGATTCCATAAAGAAAACCATTAATATCATTGCTCCGGTTACAGCTGTAAAAGCCCAGCAATATGATTCCGTATGTCCAGGCGATCCGGATATTTTAACTGTTCAGGGTGCAGGTGGAAGTTCAACCTATTTGTGGAGTACAGGGGAAACAACCTCTACCATTACAGTTAATCCTACAACCAATACTACCTACACCGCAGCGGTTATAGGAAAATGTAACACCGTTACTGAATCAATAATTGTAAAAGTAGACCCTATTCCCGCGCCTGTAATTGCAGGCCCAACCTGGGAATGTATTGGAAATGCGGCTACATTAACTGTTAGTAGCTCCAGTAACCCAACCACCTATATTTGGAGTAATGGAAAAACAACCACTTCCATAACAACCGGGCCTATTACAAAAGATACAACCTTCAAAGTATATGCTTTTAATAAGCTTGGATGCGAAGATAGCATAACCTACACAGTTGATTTACGCAACCCTCCTGGTATAATTATTACCAAACCAACCCTTGCTTGCGGTGGCCAGGATGTATTGTTAACAGCAACCCCGACCGGCATTGGTCCTTTCACCTTTACCTGGGCACCAGGGGGTGCTACAAATGACACTGTAACGGTAAACCCTCCGGGTCCCGGCCCAACAACATATACAGTTACCGTTTCCAACGGATGTAAATCCACTAAGACTGTAACCGTTACTCCAGACAACCCACCTATATCCGCATGTTGTGATAAGGCAATTCTCATAGGCGATGACACTATTGTTACTGCTTATAGCAAAGGTATAACCTCTTACGTTTGGACCCCGGCAGTAGATTGCCTGACTCCATCGTGCGATTCAGCTAAGGTTACCCCGACTGTTACGACCACTTACACAGTATCTATTGTAGACTCGCTGGGTTGTACTATTGACAAAGTAGTAACTATTGTGGTCGAAATACCTTGTTTCAATTTCACTATACCTAACGTGATCACTCCCGATGAACCGGGTCCGCTTGGATTGAATGCTTTCTTCTACATAAAAACAACCAACCTGGATGCCTGGTCAATTCTTATATTTGACCGCTGGGGCAAGGAAATGTACAAATCTACCAACCCGAATGAATTTTGGGCAGGTACCACGGAAGGAGGCTCTAAAGCGTCCGACGGGGTTTATTACTATATCATAACTGCCACTTGCCAGGGTACAAACTATAAGAAAGATGGTTTCGTACAATTGATAAGATAATACCAGAAAGAAAAATCTAAAAATTAAGAGCCCTGCAGCAATGCGGGGTTTTTAATTTTCACCTCAGGCCCATACTTTGGTTCCCTCCGTGCAGTTTGTGCAGATATCTATTTCCTTGCGCGAACGCAACAATGAATGCCTGAAATTGCGGTATTTTTCATTGTTCCATAATTCTTTAAAAGGCATGTCTTTTACATTGCCCATGGGATGCGATGCATCCTTATCAAAACAACAGGGGACCACATTTCCATCCCAGGTAATTACACAAGAATTCCACATGCGCCAGCAATGATTAAGCAGCTTGTTTTTTATCACATACTTGCCCGAGGAATCCTTTTTATACCTCGAGTATTTCTGCTGCTCCGGAATTAAAGGGCTTCCATGTTCATGGTTATAGATCTGAACTGTTTTCAGGCGCACCTCATCAATTCCTATTTCTTTGGCTAATGCTTTAATTTCCGGAATCTGGTGCTCATTGGCTTTCACCACCAAAAACTGGAATATTAAATAGGGTGTATTCGATTTTAATTTCCTTTTTGCTTCGGCTACATTTTTGGCGCCTTCCAATACCTTATCAAGCCTCCCTCCTATCCTATAAGATGAGTAGGTTTCCTGAGTAGTGCCGTCTATAGAAATAATTAACCTGTCTAAGCCCGATTCTACTGTTCGTTTTGCCACATCCGGTGTAAGATAATGCGCATTGGTAGAAGTAGCTGTATAGATCCGCTTTTCAGAAGCATATTTCACCATATCCAAAAACTTAGGATTGAGATATGGCTCGCCCTGAAAATAGAAAGTTAAATAGGTTAGATGCGGAGCAAATTCGTCAATTACCCCTTTAAAGAAATCATCTTTCAACATACCCGTATTCCGGGTGAACTCCCTCAACCCGCTTGGGCATTGAGGACAGCGCAGGTTGCACGAGGTTGTAGGCTCAAAAGAGATACTTATCGGCAGTCCCTTATGATCCGGTTTGCCTGTCATCCGGGATAACTGGTAACTGAACAAAACCTTTCCACCATTCCAGATCTTATAGGCTGAAAGTTTGGAGGCTATATTTAGACTATCTCTGAGTTTTCCTAACAAAGTGGTGCAAATTATGGCAAAGATAGGCAAAGCGGATATAGGACATGAGGGATAAGATATTCGACCACTTAAGACTTATATGTAACTTTGGGCTGTTATGTCATATACTATTTCGAAAATAGCAACCATTATAAACGCAGAATTATCCGGGAAGGACATACCTGTTAAGCAACTATTAATTGATAGCCGGACCCTTGCTGAACCCGATGGAGTATTATTTGTGGCTTTGAAAACTCCAAATAACGATGGACACAGATTTATAAAAGAACTTTACGCGAAAGGAGTACGCCTTTTTCTTGTGAACATGCATTTTGAGGATGCCTTATTATATAGTGAAGCCTCCTTTATAAAAGTTTCAGATACACTGGCAGCCTTACAAAAACTGGCTATTTGGCACCGGGGCCAGTTTGAAATTCCTGTTGTTGCCATAACCGGAAGCAATGGAAAAACTATTGTAAAAGAATGGCTCTACCAATTAATTTCTCCCGATAAAAACATAGTGAAAAGCCCTTTGAGTTATAACTCCCAGGTGGGAGTCCCGCTTTCAGTTTGGCAAATGGATAATACCCACGAACTGGGAATTTTTGAAGCCGGAATTTCTCAACCCGGCGAAATGGGAAAATTGGAACCTATCATCAGTCCGACTGTTGGAATCTTTACCAATATTGGTGAAGCGCATGGTGCCAACTTTAAAGATACCCAGGAAAAGGTAGAGGAAAAGATGCGGCTTTTCCAGCATGTGAAGACCCTTATTTATTGCCGAGATTATAAAAATATTGACCATGCCCTGAAGTATAATTCAACTTATTCACGGATACGATTATTTACCTGGTCGGGAACTACGAATGCAGATCTGAAAATCAGGACCGTGGCGCAGGGAGTTGGCAACACAAAAATTTCCGCCATTTACCTTGGATCTGAAATCAGTATCATCATTCCTTTTACAGATGATGCTTCTGTTGAAAATGCAATCAACTGCTGGGCTTACCTGTTATTTGCAGGATATGAAAATACGGTGATTGCCGAACGCATGAATAACCTGCAACCGGTGGCCATGCGTATGGAAATGCTAAAAGGAATGAACAATTGCACCATTATAAATGATTCCTATAATTCCGATATAAATTCTCTTTCTGTCGCGCTGAATTTTCTGCAAAGGCAGGAGCAACACGCACATAAAACAATTGTACTTTCAGATATCACACAAAGTGGTAAAGAGGAAAAAGAATTGTATGAACGAATTGCCTCTATTATAAAAGCTAAACCGCCTACAAAGCTCATTGGCATTG
>DATHNK010000197.1:0-5734 GCA_035486075.1 Bacteroidia bacterium | reverse complement strand
ACAAAAATTAACGGAGGTGTCGAGATAGTCAGCTTGAAAAAAATTGATATCGGCGAAGAATGCCTGTTTGCTGAAGGAATAATTGTACGGGATAATGACGGGCACAAATTCGGAACAAATGGCAATGTGAGCAGTGAATTGGAAAATAAAGAAATAATAATCGGTAACCATTGCTGGATAGGCCAGCGGGCCATGATTTTAAAAGGAGTTACCTTAGCAGATAACGTAATTGTTGGTGCAGGTGCGGTAGTTGCCGGGAACTTCCCTTCCAACGTGGCTATAGCAGGCACTCCTGCTAAGATAATCAAAGAAAACGTATCTTGGAGCGCTTAAAATAAAGCTAATGAAGACAATAGTAACAGGCGGTTGCGGGTTTATAGGCAGCCATACGGTAGATAGATTAGTAAATGACGGACATGAAGTTATTATTATTGATAACCTCAGCAGTGGCTCTATGCGAAACATTGAACACCACAAAGGAAATCCCAAGATTCAGTTTCATAAAGCGGATATTGCCGATTACGATTCCATTCAGCATTTATTCAACGGTGTGCAATGCGTATTTCACCTTGCTGCTCTCGCTGATATTGTTCCGAGTATTGAAAAGCCAATGGCTTACCACCGCAGTAATGTAGACGGAACAATAAGCGTTTTGGAATCCTGCAGGCATAATAATGTTGCACGAATAATTTATGCCGCATCTTCGTCCTGCTATGGTATTCCTGATAAATATCCTACCCCCGAAACACAAGCCATAAGCCCCCAATATCCATATGCGCTTACCAAAAACGTAGGCGAACAATATTGTATGCACTGGCATAATATTTATGGAATGAATATTACGGCGCTCCGTTTTTTCAATGTATATGGGCCGCGTGCCCGCACATCCGGAACGTATGGAGCAGTGTTTGGTGTTTTTCTCGCGCAAAAATTAAATGGCAAGCCATACACCGTTGTGGGTGATGGCAAACAAACCCGCGATTTTACTTTCGTCACTGATATAGTGAATGCATGTGTGACAACAGCCGCCAATAATAATTGTGCCGGAGAAATTATGAATGTTGGTAGTGGAAATACATACAGCGTAAATCGTTTGGTTGAATTATTGGGGGGCGAAGTGGTACATATTCCTAAACGCCCCGGCGAACCGGATTGCACTTTTGCCGACACCACCAAAATTCAGCAAAAGACTGGCTGGAAACCACTGGTAAGTTTGGAAGATGGAGTAAAAATAATGCTGGATAATATTGATTACTGGAGAGAGGCCCCCCTGTGGGATCCTGCCAGTATTGAAAAAGCAACCGAAGATTGGTTTAAATACCTCGGTAAAAAATAATCTGACTTATGGCTAAACATAAAAAGATTTTAAAGTTAGAAGATTTAGCAAAAGAAATTGCTAAACTGAAAAAACAGGGCAAAACTGTTGCCCAATGCCACGGTTGTTTTGATTTGCTGCACCCCGGCCATATAATGCATTTTCAGGCTGCTAAGAAGAAGGCAGATATTGTAGTAGTTACTATTACTCCTGACCATTATGTGAACAAAGGCCCCGGAAGGCCTGTATTTACAGAGCAAATCCGGATGGAATCTATTGCTGCCATGGAAGCTGTAGATTATGTGGCACTAAACAAGTGGCCTACAGCAGTTGAAACTATCAAACTGCTTAAACCAACATATTATGTAAAAGGCCCCGATTATAAGGACCGCTCCAAAGATTTGACCAAAGGGATAATAGATGAGGAAAATGCGATAAAATCAGTCGGCGGGGAAATCTACATTACCGAAGAACCTACTTTTTCGTCTTCCAATCTTATCAATTCATTTTTTAGTCCGCATACCCCGAAAACAAAAGAGTTTGTCGATGCTTTCAAAAAGAAATATTCTTTTGAAGAAGTTGCCGGAGATATTGAAAAAATGAACAACCTGAAAGTAATGGTTATCGGCGATACTATTATTGATGAATACCATTATTGCAATCCACTTGGGAAATCTTCCAAGTCGCCAACTATTTCAACTATATTTCTGCGTTCAGAAACATACGCAGGTGGAGTATTGGCAATAGCTAATCACCTGGAACAACTGGCGGGAAACGTAAAATTGGTTACCTGCCTGGGTAAAGAAAATACGGCTTCGGGAGTTATTAATAAAACCTTGTCGAAAGGAGTGGACTCTAAATTTTTCACAAGGAACGACGGGCCAACACCTGTAAAACGCAGGTACCTGGACCGTTACCAAAATGTGAAGTTGTTTGAGGTAACCTTCATGAATGACCAGCATATAAATGCAGAACTGGAAAAGGAAGTGGTTCAGTATTTGAATAAAGAAATACCGAAATATGACCTGGTGGTTATTACCGATTTCGGCCATGGATTTATTACCCCGGGAATTATTAAATGTGTTCAGGAAAAAGCCAACTATGTTGCTATTAATGCACAAACAAACAGTAATAATTTCGGCTATAATTACATTACTAAATATCATAAATCCGACTATATATCCATAGATGAAAAAGAACTTCGCCTTCCTTTTGGCGATAACTATGGTAATTTGGAAACATTGGTAAAAAAATTGCACACCATTACAAAAGCCGGAAAAATCCAGATCACATTAGGCGGAGAGGGCTCCTTATGGTACGAAAACAAGAAATTCTGCCGCACCCCGGCTTTTGCTCGGGTAGTAAAAGACTCGGTAGGCGCAGGAGATGCAGTGCTGTCTGTAACTGCCTTGTGTGCTATCCTGGGGGTAAAACCTGAAGTAGCTTCATTTATAGGCAATTGCACAGGTGCTTTAGCAGTTGAGATAATTGGAAATGCTCATCCGGTATACAAAAAAGATCTTCTGCGGTTTATTCAGTATTTCCTGAAATAAGTCATAATTTCCTTTATTTCCGCATCTAAAAAGGATTTTATTTCTATTTTTGCAGAAATATGCATTACCTGGTGATTAAACTTTCATTATCTTTGGGAATCATATAAACAATTAACCTAAATCAATTCTAAAATCAAAGTCATGAAAAAAACTTTATTACTTCTATTAATTGCTGGAGTTTGGGGTACTTCGCAGGCACAAAACAGTGCTACTGTGAAACCTAAAACGGCCAGTGTTACCACCTTGCAACTTGCCCAGGCAAGGATAAAAGCATCTCAAACCGCTGAACAAAAATCAGCTTCACAACAAGTAAACCATACCACTAAACGCCCTCATAAACTTAGCGCACCACCTCCTTACCCACAGTTAGGTTCTTCAGCTAACGTAAATGGCGTTAGGGATGCTACAACAACAGCAGTAACCGCTAATCAGGCTTGCGGCTTAATGGTAATGACTCACAGAGAAGATTACTCTAAAGAAGGAACTTGCGGCACCGGCGCTTATGAAGCAGCTTATTCCGTAAATAACGGTACTACTTGGGATACAAATGCGAATCTTGTTTCTTTTTGCAACACAAACGCAACCCAGGGCTCACGTTATCCAAATGGTGTATTATTTAATCCGGCAGGAAACACAACCGCTGCAAATGTAGTGGATGCAATGGCTGGCCCCTGGACTAATGGTGCTACAACCGGCGATTCATGGGTTGAATCATGCTATGGAAGCGTTTCCATTGGTGGTGGTAGTGCACATGGAGCTTATTGGGCTAATGGCTCAAACGGAGTATTTACTCAAAACACCGGAGACTTATCATTTATGAGCAGCAGCGACGATAGTACTGTTCACGTTATTGGAGAAGGCTTTGATGTTAACGCCTCAGGAGTTTACACAAGATTTCTTGGAGCAGTTTTGACAACCGGCAAATTCAATGGCGTTGCTGATTCTTTCCAATGGCATCAAACTCTTTTTTATCCTCACCTTGTTCCTTCTGTAAAAAATTGGAATAGTAATGTGGGTTTAACTTACGATTCATCAGCTGCTCCTTTGGCTACCCCCGGAACTGCATGGTCGCAAGACGGAAAAACAGGTTATGTAGTAATATTTGGTAATTTGGATTCATCAGGATTTGATTACGCATCTGACCAACCTATTGTTTATAAAACAACCAATTCAGGTGCAACATGGACTATGATGCCTCCTTTCAATTTCGGCACTCTTTCCAATTTAACCACCTACCTTTATCCAAGTCTTGACAGTAGCGTAAAAACACCTTTATTCTATACATTTGTTGTTAGCCTTACTGGTCAAAGCTACGCACAAGGCGCAGAAAACGACTACGATATGACTGTTGACATGAATGGCAACCTGCATATCTTTTCAGCTATTCTTAGTTCTGCATATTCACAAGTTGATTCAGCTTATACTTTAAGCTGGTACCTCAACCAACATGGTTATATTTATGATGTGTCAACCAATGGTTCAAGCGGATGGAATGCACGTTACATCGACTCTATGCAAAACTTCCCTACCCACGTTATCACTTCTTCAGAATCAGGCGACTGGCTTCCATCATCAACCAGTTCGGTTGCTTTTGGTAATAGGCTTCAAGCTTCCAGAACTACAGATGGTACACATATCTTCTGTACCTGGTTAGATGATTTTTCAGGAAATCAACCTGACTCAATCGTTGCTCCCGATGTAAAAGGACAAGGATATGATGTTGCAAATAACACCTCAACAGCTTCCTTCCAACTTACATCCACCCAGAATAATTACTACCTCTGCGTATCTGATATAGTAATGACCAGTGGTTCAGGCCCGGTAACATATACTATTCCATGTACCATAGTATATCCTGAGAACATTCCGAACGACGGTTCTACAGCAATGAACTACTTCTATCTGAATTCCGTGAAATATACTGACGATCAGTTTGCAAGCGGAATAGCTTCTATTGCTAAGCCGGGATTTTCTATTACACCAAACTATCCTAACCCATTCAGCAATGTTACTTATTTCAACGTTAACTTAACTTCAGAAAGTGAAGTAACAGTTAATGTATACAATGTGTTGGGCGAACAAGTATCCACTATCGGTTCACAAAGAATGTCAAGCGGAACCCACCAGATGACCATTAATGGCAATGGATGGAATTCAGGCGTGTATTTCTATAAAGTTACTGTGAACGGTGAATCGATCACCCAGAAAATGATGGTTAAATAACCTGATCTATTTCTTATTAAAAAAACCCCGGCTATTAATGCCGGGGTTTTTTAATTTTGTCCTGTGAGAGAAAGATTGAGATTCCTCGCTTCACTCGGAATGACAGCATTATGGTCTCGGGCAGGAGAAGAGTTGCGGCGGGCGAAGCCCGCCGCAACTCTTCTCCCCAATTCTATAAAATTTGTCACTCCGAACGAAGCGAGGAATCTTGCTTTATACTAATGAAAATCGATAGCAAAATATCTCTTTTAGCACCTTTCAATTTTCAAAGTTTTTGACGCATTTTCTATTAACAAAATGCATTCTTTTTTGTTGATAATTAAACCCCTTTTTTCGCGCAGTTTTCTGCCCTATATCTGGGAGATTTAGTGTAAATTCGCAAGAAACAGTTAAGCCAAAACACATATGCCAGTTAAAACAACACAAGAGATTGATTCTGAATTAGAAACAAAAAAAGATATGCCTGAAAAAGAAAACGGTTATGGTGCCGAAAGCATCACGGTATTAGAGGGCTTGGAAGCAGTCCGCCTTCGCCCTGCCATGTACATTGGAGATACGGGCCTTAGGGGCTTGCATCATTTGGTATATGAGGTGGTAGATAATTCCATTGATGAAGCGCTTGCAGGGTTTTGCAAAAACATCG
>DATHNK010000196.1:0-3918 GCA_035486075.1 Bacteroidia bacterium | reverse complement strand
AAATCTGTTGCAACCGCCACAAATACTTTATGGTCGTGCATTTTTTCTACAAATGTCTTGTAGTCGCTGGCTTTCCCTCTGGCAGAAGGATATTGGAGTAATACTCCAAATACATTTTCCAAATTGGCATTATCTACATTTTCTATTGCAAGGGAAATTCCTACAGGGGCGGAACGGGTTCTTAAAACGTCTATCGTTTGCGGGAAACAATCAGGTGACACCAAAAATGTATGGGCATTTTGCTTTTCCGTCGGACGGGAATGGTAGATCATCAACATAGCTTCTGCAGCTGCGGTGGCTTCATCCAATAGCGAAGCATTTGCAATAGGCATGGCGGTAAGGTCACAAACTACCGTTTGGAAATTCAATAAAGCCTCTAACCTGCCTTGGGAAATTTCGGCCTGGTAAGGGGTATAGGCAGTATACCATCCTGGGTTTTCAAGCACATTGCGCCTGATGACTGCCGGGGTATGCGTACCATAGTACCCAAGGCCGATACAGGAACGGAAAATTTTGTTTTTGGAAGCTAAGTCGGCAATGTGGGAAGCATATTCATCTTCGCGCATTGCATCGGGCATGTTAAGTGCCTTTTTAAGGCGTATGGAGGCAGGAATAGTAGCGTCAATTAATTCATCGAGAGAGGCATATCCTATCTTATCGAGCATGTGTTTCACATCTTGTGAACGGGGGCCTAAATGGCGGTAAGCAAAGCTGTCTGTTTTCATATATGTTTGGGTACAAAATTTAAGTTCGCAAAGTTATAAAAAATAGAGGGAAATGAATATGATAAGTTTGAGGCTAAAGCCATAAAGATGCCTGGCATTCTATACTGCCAGTTACAGCAGACGGAAATTGATATAAGATACTCTAACTATTTGCCGGTCGGGCTCCGACTTTGCCGTTGGGACTTACGACCAACTGGGCTGGGTAAAGTACAGGATGGTACCATCCAAATCAGAAAAGTGCACATACTTACCCGATTTACCATCCTCGGCTTTATATTTAACGGCAAGTTTATCAAGAAGGGCTTTGGCTTGGTTTATATCTTCAATCATAAAACCAATGGATACATCGCCGCTGGAATTATCAGCTTTATCAGTAGGATGCAAGCCAATGGTAAGCCCTGTGGTTTCCATCATTGCATAGTGGTCTCCCCACCTGTTTTTAAGAGTCAGACCAATGCTTTCATAAAACTGTATGGCTTTATCCATACTTTTTACCATAATGGTAACATTAGTTTGGGTGATTTTTAACATGGTGAATCTGTTTTTACAAAGATAGGCAAATCCTTAGCTTGCCCCAAACCCCTGAAGAGGCTTTGGGCAGAAAACTCAAAAACTACGGAATAATCTGTAGTTTTGCTAATCAAACTAATCTGCATGCGAACATTCACCCGTCCTTTTCTGTTATTCAGCCTGGTATTTTTAACCTGTTCATCATTCGGGCAGTATATGTATGATGGTTCGGGCGGCAATATTGGCCGTTTTGATGGCAAATACTACTACGACCAATCGGGAAGTTCCCTGGGAAGGATTGACGGCAACTATGTGTATGACGCTTCAGGCAGTACGATTGCCAGAATAGATGGCAACTATGTGTATAATGGCTCCGGTAGCAGCATCGGACGGATTGACGGGAACTACATTTACGATGCTTCCGGCAGTAGCATAGGACGGATCGATGGCAATTATATTTACAATTCCTCAGGCAGCAGCATTGGCAGGATTGACAATGTTGACAAGCTCCCTGCTATTTTATTTTACTTTTTTTGTTTTGCCCCGAGGCACTGAGCCTCCTCACCTCTTCTGCTGTAAGGTATCTCCACGCACCGCGTGGCAATTGGTGCAACGTTAATCCTGCATAACTAACCCTATCCAGGGCTTTCACTTTATATTCCAGGGCTTCAAAAATACGGCGCACAATACGGTTCCGGCCACTATGTAAAGTAAGAACGATAGAATCATCTCCTTCGGTTTTTGAATATTCAACTTCATCGACCTGTGCAAAACCATCTTCCAGCATAATGCCCTCCCTGATTTTCTTCAAATCATCAAAAGCCAGTCTTTTATCCAATCTGGCTTTGTAAACCTTTCGCACTTCCCCGGAAGGATGGGATAAACGGTTTGCCAGTTCGCCATCGTTGGTTAGAATAAGCAGCCCTGTTGTATTCCTGTCAAGCCGGCCTACGGGGTAAACTTTCTCTTCACAAGCGCCTTCAATCAAGTCCATAACAGTTTTACGGTCGCGCTCATCAGAAACCGTAGTAATAGAATCTTTGGTCTTATTCAACAGAATATATTGCTTAGCAGCATGCTTAATTTTATGTCCCTCTACATTTACTTTGTCACTTGACTTTACCCGGTAGCCGGGAGAATCCACCACTTTATCATTCACTTTTACCAGCCCCATGAAAATCAATTCATCGGCTTTTCGGCGGGAACAATAGCCCGCGTTTGATATAAATTTATTGAGGCGTTCGCCTTCTGTATTTTTCTCGTTTTGCATCACTTATTTATGTACCGTAATTTCAGCGCAACTATATCTGTATCTTTACGGGGACTCGAAGATACGCAAAGTTTGCCAGTGTTTATTAGTGCTTCTGCTGCCTCATTATTTGGTAGGGCTGACGATAAACTTACCAAATGCCTGCCAGTCCCAATCTCCGCCATACCAATAGCCATCAAATGAAAAAATAAGTTTCAGGTTCCACGTGATGCATAAAACTATAAGAAAACCTAATACATATAAACGCACCTTACTTTCCATTATATACTTCATTAAATAACAAAAGGGTAACGACAACAGGGCGTAATATTCAACAAACGGACGGCTTCCATAGCTTCCGCCATAATTCCAACACCACCAGGAAGAAATGACATAGGAGATAAACAGGAAATAAAATGCCAGAAACAAGCTCCACCCGTTGTGAAATTTCCTCATATAAATAAGCCCGCTCAGCATAATTAAAACCAAAGGGCTGTATAAGAACAAACCATTATTGGTAGAGAACCAAACAGACAATATTTTAGGTGATAATACATTGGTGAAACCTTCATTGGTATATGAATACATAACCAAATGCCCGCTTAAATATCGCCAGTACATTAATTGAGGAATAACTAAAATACAAGCGGAAAAAGCAATAATTATACAAGGTTTTAGCAAGCCTTTTATATTCCCTAAGCCAGGTTTATTAAACATAAAAAACACGGGGAAGAATATCACATTTATCGGGCGTACAATAATTATTAATCCGACTATTATCCCGAAAACCAAATTTGTAATGAATGGCGTTCCTGGTTTAAACATCCCTTCTGAAAGATATAGAAAAACAGAAAACAAAAAGAAAGAATAAACATGCGACATGCCTGTTTCAAAAATGGAATAATAAAACAGGTTTGTTCCCAAAAATAGAGCGGTTAATGTAATTATGGCTATCTTTTTTGAAACATATCTTGTAAGAAAAAGGAATAAAAAAATGAATCCCAGTCCCGCATAAAAAACTCCCGCGAAGTCTATCATTCTGTCATAAATTAATGAGAAGCCATTATTCTCATAACCCAGTGGTTTTGCCAACAGATGCGCAACCAGGAAGAACGGGGATTGCATTAGCGCTACTCCATACGTATATTTTGTGAATATTTTATTCTTTGAACTATCAATACTGAATCCCTTACCGGTTTTAACGGCAATTTGGGGAGGGAGTTTGTCGGCCTTAAAATCATAAATAAAAAGCGCCGGCAGGTAAACATAATATCCTGATTTATCAGAAAATATTTCGCTGTGATAATCGAATACAGTGGCTTTGCTGTGGCGGTTTAAGGAAAGGAAACAGAACATGGCATAGAAACAGACAAAAAAAATGATTAGCGGTTTTCGGTTAATAGCGTTCATCCTATTTCATGTTTAATATTATGC
>DATHNK010000195.1:0-9102 GCA_035486075.1 Bacteroidia bacterium | reverse complement strand
ATCTTTACGTAATATTTCAAATCCGGTCATTCCACTGAAAGAAAATTCCACCCGTTGGCTTTTTTGATTCACCTGCCATATCTTCACCGGAATTTTCATTCCCTGAACGTTATTGCTGTCTTCCATATAAATAGATTTTATGGAGTTCAGCTTATCCAGCCCACCCATGGCGGCAATGTTCTTGTTAATAATATCATCAGCCGTTTGAGCATGCATATAAGGCAGAGCGCCTAACAGAGCAGTTAAAAGAATAAATGTTTTTTTCATAGGTGTAATTTTGGGTAGTAATATTTTTCAAATGTATAATAATTATCAGAAGCAAGAATCCAATTAACATATTTAAACATAAATAGCACTTTTCGACTATCTCATTATGATGTGACGGACTCATGGTTGGATTTGTTACAGGCTTTTTTCGATAAAATTGTTTCCGCCCCAAACCTCTAAAGGGGTTTTCAATAGCAGTATTTAAAGCCCTATAGAGGTTTTAGGTAATGGCATATTACCATATTGTAGGGGTTCAAAATTTTGAACCCGATTAGAGCACTGCATAATGTAGGGTTCAAAATTTTGAACCCCTACAATGGTTTTATCATAGAAATAGGGGTTTCGGGCATAGGGCTCCGGCCAACTAAATATTTGCCAGCCGTGTAGCGAAATAAAGCAGGGCCACACCAAGTATGGTCATTAATGTGACTTTAAAGCCGGGGTGCTTTGCACTGCTTTCGGGCAGCAGGTCACTTGCACCGATATAAACAAAGAAGCCTGAAAAAATGGCCAGCAACAGGCTGAATGCCGTATCCGGTATTTTAAAAAACATAGTTGAAATTACACCGGCTATGGGTGCTACGGAATCTATAATAAGCCAACGGTAAGCCAATTTATTTTTGCCTCCGTCTTTCAGAATTACACTCACAGTATTCACCCCATCGGCAAAATCGTGGGCTATAACAGCTACTGCAATTAATATACCAATAGGAACAGAAACCTGGAAAGCTACCCCAATAGCTACTCCGTCCAATAAACTATGTATGGAAAGGCTTCCCGCCCCAATTTTTCCGCGCGTAGTGGTATCGCTTCCATGCTGATGGGCATGGAGTATAGAGAATCTGTCCAGAACCATATAGAACAAAAATCCTGCTACTATAGCGGAACTGAGTATACTGACTCCAAAATGTTTTTCCCCTAATGAAAATGATTCCGGCAACAGGTCAAAAAACACCACACCGATTACCGCCCCGGCGCTAAAACCCATAATAATACCAAGTTTGCTTTTAAAGCGGATAGCCGTTAATCCGCCAATAAGGGTAGCCAAAAAAGTAAGTATGCTAAGCAGTAAAGCCAATTTATCGGGGTTTTGTTCCACACAAAGATATGTTGAAATTATTAGCAGGCAGTTCTATTTACCCACGACTCGTTTATTTAGTTTTGTATAAAGAAAAGGAATGAAACCGTCAGTTAACAATAGTCAGTGGTCAGTGGTCAGCCGGAAGGCAGCGCTTACTTTTGTTTTCCTTATTTCCTTTTTCACATTCAATATAGGCCAAAAGAATACCCTTTCAAAAAGACAGATAAGCGAGCGTGATTCCCTGATGGCGGTAAGCATTTTGAATTTAGATTCCAATTTTGTTTTTGTGCAGGGTGGAACTTTTGCAATGGGTCTTCCTGATTCCTCGGATGTGGAAGGCGGCGAAATTCAAAAACCTCAGCATAAAGTTAAACTCAAGAGTTTCTATATTCTTAAAACCCACGTTACCCAGGCCTTGTGGTATTCCATAATGGATACGAATCCTTCCATTCATAAAGAATGCTTCACATGCCCCGTTGAAAACATCACCTGGTACGATGCTCAAAAGTTTATTGCAAAACTGAATAAGATCAAAAAGGAACATTACAGGCTTCCCACAGAAGCTGAATTTGAATATGCCGCAGGTGGAGGAAACAAAGGCCATGGTTTGAAGTATAGCGGCAGCAATAATATTAATGAAGTGGGCTGGTTTGAGGATAATTCGGGAAGTATGAGCCACCCTGTAGGTGAAAAGAAACCTAATGAACTTGGCTTGGTGGATATGTCGGGCGATATGTGGGAGTGGTGCTCGGACTGGTTTGAAATGTATTATTATAAAGTAAGCCCTTCCGATAACCCGCAGGGCCCGGCAAAAGGTACCGATAAGATTTTAAGAGGCGGCTGTTGGTTCAGCCTGGATGAAGGTTGTATGGTGGCGTCGCGCGGGCAACTAAGGCCTGAACTCAAAAATAAGTACACAGGGTTCAGGATCGTTAAAGATATAAGTGATAAGTGATGAGCGGAGGATATTCCTCTTGCTTATCTCTCATATCTTATCTCTCTTCATAAACCCTTCATTTTGGAGTAGTAGTATTGCATCATAAATCATTAACAAAACTGTCATGAAAACAAACAAATTTTTAACTGCCGCTACTATTGTAGCTTTAGGATTAATGTCCACTTCGGTTTTTGCTCAAAGCGATTTTGACAAAACCCATCCCCGCCGGGCTGAAGTTAACAGCCGCCTGAAAAACCAGAATGCCCGTGTGGATAATAAAGTGGATAACGGCAAAATGTCGAAAGGTGAAGCTAACAAGATCCACGCTCAGGATCATGCTATCCACAAAGAAGAAAAAAGAGATGCTGCTGCTAACGGAGGTCACATTACCAAAGCCGAACAAAAGCATATCAATCACCAGGAAAACCACGTGAGCAGAGAAATTAAGAACCACTGATCCCATTTAGTAGTTCTCTGTTAAAACCCTGGCTCCGAGTATTCGGAGCCGGGGTTTTGTATTTTAAAGCTACCTTTGCTTGAAATAAGTCCAAAGGTGAATGCAGTAATAAATAAGAAGTTTTCAAAGCTGGAAGATTCCCGCCTCGCCCTTATCGAAAAACTGAAAACCATACCTTCCTCCAAACTGGAAGCTCTGCCAGCACCCGGAAAGTGGGCGGTTTCGCAAATATTTTATCATTTAAACCGGGCAGAAAGTTTTTCCGTTATTTATGTCAGTAAAAAAAGGCTGGATATTAATAACCTGAAAAGAACAGGTATTAAGGAGCAACTTAAACTTGATGCATTAAAACTTCTTTTTGTTTCCCCGTTAACTTTTAAGGCTCCTGTTGTACTGGGTGATGTTCCGGAAAAGGTGGGCTACAATACTATTGTATCTGAATGGAATGAAACCCGTAATAAATTAAGAGAGTTGCTGGAATCCCTGCCCGATGATTTGTTGTATAAGAATGTATTTAAACAACCCGCCATAGGCAGGATAAATATATTCCAGATGCTTGATTTCATGCAGTCTCATTTCGACCGGCATAAAAGGCAGGTGGAAGGAATTGTTAAATAGGATGTGAACGATAGGTTGTGAATTACTTGCTTTAAATGGACTAAAGCCGGTATGGGGTTATTTCTATATTTGTCTGAATATTAATAAAAATTTACCATGAAGAAAAAAAATACACTTCTATTACTGGCTGTTATTTGTTGCATGGCTTTTTGCAACGCACAGACTTTCTGGTTTGAAAATTGGACCGGTACAAGTTGCCCTAAGCTATGCCATACATATACCGGCCCTGAAGGTACCTGGACAATAGACTCCACCAATTGCGGTACATCTTCCAACGATTGGTATTTCAGCTACCAGGAACAGGGCATGGGCCGTGGCCAATGTGGTTCTGGCACGGGCACACACGCTACGGCTCACGTTGGTAATGTGGCAGGGTCGCCTGCATCTGCATTTTGCCCTGCGGGCGATTGCGGTGCGTCATATGATGCATCAAACAGCCCAAGTGTTGTTACCAATAAAAGATTAAAATCCCCCGTAATTAACTGTACCGGAAAAAGCAATATTACCCTTTCCTTCAATTATATAATGGATGGGCAGGTAGGCCATGATAATGATACGGTTGAATATTTTAACGGAACTACATGGGCGTTCCTTGCCTATGCTCCTCCCACTAACAACACAGGTTGCCTGGGGCAGGGCAGATGGACTTACTTTTCTATTCCGCTTCCGGCAAGCGCCAATAATAACCCGAATGTACAACTCGGGTTTAAATGGTCAAACGATGGCGATGGAATAGGGAAGGACCCTTCCATTGCATTGGATAGTATCATGCTAAGCGCACCAAGCAATCCTCCTCCTGTTACAGCATTTACTGTTAGCGATACCATTGTTTGTACCGGTGATACATTGTTTTTTACCGACCAATCCACCAACAACCCTACCAGCTGGTTATGGACATTCACAGGTGGAAACCCGGCTACTTCCGCACTGCAAAACCCGAAAGTGGTGTATAATACACCGGGTTACTATTCTGTAAAACTAAAATCTACCAATAGCGGAGGTTCAGACAGCCTAACCAAGACAACATATATTGATGTGGTTGCTAAACCTTCCCCGGTATTTTCCGGAAAAGATACTATTTGCATTGGAGACAGCACCACTATAACAGTAAGCGGTGGAACAACTTATTTGTGGAGCACCGGAGCCACTTCTTCAATAATAAATGTTAAGCCAATAACTACCACTTGCTATAGTGTTTCGGTAAGTAACGGTGTATGCGAAAAGGATACTTGTTATCAAATTAAAGTTGTTCCCGCGCCTGAAGTAACGCTGGAGTTAACTATCAATGGGGTTCCAAAAGATACGCTATGTGAAATTGCCCAGGTTTATATATTAGGTGGCGGCTCGCCCTCAGGAGGTACGTATACGGGGCCTAAAATTATCGGCGGAAATCATATTACTCCTGATAGTGTGGGTATGTACATTATTACTTATACCGATTCTAACCGGTTTGGGTGTAAAGCATCCGCTACCGATACACTTTATGTGGTGGTTTGCGAAGGAATCCAGAATATCACGGATAATAATGATATTGGTTTGTTCCCAAATCCGGCTAACAAAGCAATTACGCTGGAATTTAACGGAACCATGAACGGAGATGCCAAAATTGAAATAACAGATGTTACAGGCAGGCTAATCAGCACTTTGGTTTTTAATTCCTTTGTTGGAAAATCAATGACGGTAGATATTTCAGGGTTAGCAGGCGGGATGTATATTGTGAAAATTACAACAGCTAAATCGGAATACTACGCAAAATTCATAAAGCAATAAAAGGAGAAATAAAGCTTAATGCTAGCCCTGGCTTTAAACGTCAGGGCTTTTTTATTCTTGTTGATAAATATAAACGCATCCCGAAAATTTGCAAAAGTTTACTAAATACCTTCGCAGTTATTACTCACCCCCCGCCCCCTCTCTGTAAAATAGAGAGGGGGGAAATGCAAAACGAGGAACACGATGAAGCGTATCCCCTCTCTACCCATAGAGAGGGGGCCGGGGGTGAGTAGCTGCTTTGCAGGATATGAAAAAAATCTGTTTGAAATTTGTTGTGGCAGCTGTTTTGGTTTTACAGAACCTGAACGGCTATGCCCAAATTCTTCCGCCTTTTCAAAATGCACAGTGCGAGCATTGGGCCGATTCGGTTATGAAAACTTTAACTCCCGACGAACGCATCAGCCAGTTGTTTATGGTGGCAGCATATTCCGATA
Organism: Bacteroidia bacterium; assembly: GCA_035486075.1. Taxonomy (GTDB): domain Bacteria; phylum Bacteroidota; class Bacteroidia; order JABEUT01; family JABEUT01; genus JABEUT01. The sequence continues at coordinate 3,538 of DATHNK010000195.1, read as the reverse complement.
CATCTTCCAAACATAAGGATGATAAGGAAAAGCTGACAAAACTTATTGACGAACATAAAATAGGCGGATTGATCTTTTTTAAGGGAACACCCTGCAAACAGGCAGAGTTATGTAATTATTATCAGTCGCTCTCAACAGTTCCCATGTTAATAGGTATGGATGCCGAATGGGGCCTTGCCATGCGGTTGGATAGCGTTCCGCGTTTTCCTTTTCAAATGGCATTGGGAGCCATGCAGGATACTTCGCTGGTGTTTAAAATGGGAGTGGAGATTGCGAAAGAATGCAAACGATTGGGTGTTCAGGTAAATTTTGCCCCGGTTGTTGATATCAATGATAATCCGGATAACCCGGTAATAGGTATGCGTTCTTTCGGGGAAGAAAAAAGACATGTAACTGAAATGGGTATTGCATACATGCATGGCTTGCAGAGTGAAAATGTGCTTGCCTGCGCCAAACATTTTCCCGGACATGGCGATACGAAAACCGATTCGCATCTGTCTCTCCCTATAGTTGATTATCCTGTCAGCAGGCTTGATACACTGGAGTTATATCCTTTTGAAAAAGTATTTAATAGTGGTATGGGAAGTGTGATGGTAGCTCATTTGTATGTCCCCGCGCTCGATTCAACGCCAAACAGGGCATCCACGCTTTCTTCCAAAATAGTAGATAGTCTATTGAAAAAGAAATTAGGATTTCAGGGGTTGGTATTTACCGATGCCTTGAATATGCAGGGAGTAGCCAAGTTTTATGCTCCCGGAATAGTAGATGTGAAAGCCCTTTTAGCTGGTAACGATGTGCTGCTCTTCTCTGAAAACGTACCCAAGGCAATAGAAGAAATAAAACATGCTATTGAGAAAAACGAAATTAGCCAGGAAGAGGTAGATTCCCGATGCCGCAAACTATTAATGGTAAAAGCATGGACGGGATTGAATCGATACAAGCCCATAGCATTGAATAACCTTACAAAAGATTTAAACTCTGTAAATGCAGATTATATAAACCGCGAACTGGCAGAAAATACCATCACGCTTCTATCTAATAAAAATAATATTCTTCCGCTTACGCAATTAGATACTTTGCGGATAGCATCGCTTGTTATTGGTGACACTGGTGCAATTGAATTCCAAACAAGGTTGGGAAAATATGCTCCCGTAGATAACTACAATATAAGCCTGCACAGCACGGACAGTGCAATGAATGCAGTTTATCAAAAGTTAAAACCATACAATCTCGTTATCATCGGGGTGACCCATACCAATACACACCCACAAGATACTTTTGGAATTTCAAAAGCAGCTATAGACCTTATAGATACGCTGGAAAAAAGGTCGGCCGTAATACTTGATCTATTCTCCGATCCCTATATAATTCCTTATCTGCCGCAAGCTCAAAAGGCTAATGCGCTGATATTGTCCTACCAGAATACAGATTATATGCTCGATTACTCTGCACAACTAATTTTTGGTGGAATAGGAGCAAAGGGCACGTTATCTGTCTCTGCATCCAATGATTTTAAAAGAGGTGCAGGTATAACAACTTCTAAAACAAGATTGGAATATACTGTTCCCGAAGAAGTAGGAATTTCTTCGGAAAGCCTCGCAGGAATTGATACCATTGCCATTGATGGGCTCAAACAGAAAGTATACCCTGGCTGTGTTATACTGGCAGCCAAAGACGGAAAGGTGTTTTATGAAAAAACATTCGGAACCCGCAATTATAAGGATACCGTAAAGGTTAAACTGGATGATCTCTATGATCTGGCTTCAGTTACGAAAATTGCAGCCACAACCATAGCATTAATGAAGCTCACGGATGAGAAAAAAATAGATATAAATGGCACACTGTCATCCATATTGCCTGAAGCGGCAAAAAGCAACAAGAAGAATATGCTGTTGAAGGATATGTTAACACACCAGGCAGGGCTTAAGCCGGACATTTTCTTTTATAAAGAAACCATGACAGGTAGTAACTATAGAAATGGAATTTATAACACTACCGTAAGCGATCAATACCCTTATCCCGTGGCTTCGCATTTATTTATCCGCAAAGATTATAAAGATACCATACTCCATGAAATATTACAATCGCCGGTAGATAAAAGCCAGGGTTATAAATACAGCGATTTGGGAATGATACTTATGGGCTTTGCCGTTAATGATATTACCGGAAAGCCTTTGGACAAATACTTGGCTGAAAGCTTTTACCGCCCCATGGGATTAAAGACTATGATGTTTAATCCAATTAGTAAATTAATTGTTTTAAGGACAATTCCAACTGAATATGATAGCATTTTCCGGAAGCAATTGCTTTGGGGAACCGTACATGACCCATCCGCCGCTATTCTTGGAGGAGTTGCCGGAAATGCAGGTCTTTTTTCTGATGCCTCAGACCTGGCTTCGCTTATGCAAATGTTGTTACAGAATGGCACCTATGGAGGCGTAAGTTATATAGATAGCGCTATAGTAAAAGAATTTACCTCTTGTGTTTATTGCGATAAAGGCAACAGGCGCGGCCTGGGTTTCGACAGGCCGGAAAAAGGCAGTTCGAAGGAAAGCCCGGCTTGTGCTTCCGCATCGCAGGAAAGTTATGGACATTCGGGGTTCACCGGCACCTATGTGTGGGTTGACCCGAAATATGGAATAGTATATGTCTTTTTATCCAACCGGGTTGCAGGTGGTTCCACCGACAATAAGCTTGCCAGGCTAGGTATAAGAACCAATATACAACAATTAATTTACAATGCATTGGGGGCTAAGTAAAATAACTATTTTAGCGGGATGAATATGTTGAAATCGTTTTAGTTTAATTGACACCAAAATATTAATTTTCGTATTGAAAAATAAATTCTTTAAATATACAGAACCAATAGTATTCTATTCATGTTTAGCGTTAAATGTGCTGATAGTTTTACATTTCGATTACATCAGCAGTATGGATGCTCCTGCCCATCTCTACTATTCAAGGATAATTAATTATTTGTATTCAGGCAATAGCTTAATAAATAGCTTTTTTACTATTAATAAAACACTCTCGCCAAATCTTACCGACCATTACCTGCTGGCCTTATTCAATACAGTATTTCGTTCTACTGTTTCCAATAAATTACTTATTCTGATTTTCTTTGCCGGATTCCCGCTTTGTTTCAGGTATATAATAAAAAAGTACAACCCGGGAGGGATAGCCTTAAGTTCGTTGAGCATTCCTTTTACGCATTGTTTTCTTTTTTATATGGGCTTCTATAACTTCATTTTATCGTTTACCTTTATTCTAATTTCCATTATATATTATTTGCACCATTTTCTGGACACAAAGGATAAGTATTCAGCTAAAGAATATATTACTTTTATGTTCCTCGTGCTCTTAAACTACTTTACAAACGGTATATCTTTTTTATACCTCGGCATTACCTGCGGACTGATAGAATTATATAAGCTTTCTATATCCACACACGAAAATGGGGTTGATAGAAAATTATGGGTGAGGCATATTTTATTACTTGTCCTTATTTGGCTGCCCGGCTTGATAATGCTGTATATTT
>DATHNK010000194.1:0-3965 GCA_035486075.1 Bacteroidia bacterium | reverse complement strand
AACCCGTGGCTCTTTATGATAGTGTTCATAGTCTCACTTATTCTTCTCCATGTGCAGGTGCACTAGGAAGTGTAACAATAGGAGTTAAAGGAGGAACACAGCCTTATACTTATACGTGGACGCTTGGAGTAAGTACCACATCAAACGCAACAGCTCTAGCAGCAAGGAATTATACAGTTACGGTGAAAGATATTCACGGTTGCTCTTCTTCGGTAGGGTTTACTATAAATCAAGTAAATGCCATTCGGGATAGCATCGTGAAAACAGTTACGGTAAACGTATCGTGTTTTGGAGCCAATAATGGAAGCGCTACAGTGGGGGTAAAATATGGGGCAGCCCCATATACATATACCTGGACACCGAACGTAAGTTCCATAGCAACAGCTAATGGATTGAGTAATGGAACCTATTCTGTTAGCGTAACTGATAATAATGGTTGTTCAGGCTCAACAACTTCAGTGATCATAACCCAACCTCAGCTATTACGCGATAGCCTGGCATCTTCAACAGATGTAGGATGCTATGGTGGAAATGGAGGCTCCGCATCAATAGGTACAAGAGGAGGTACAGCCCCTTATACATACTTGTGGTCAAATGGTAAAACAACGTACAGTATTAGTAGCCTCACATATGGAACCTATACAGTATCCATTACCGATAATCATGGATGTCCTAATACGGTAACAGGCATAACTATAACTCAGCCTGCTTCACCACTTACGGCAACTATTCCTACCCCGATCTGCGTAGGTGGCGGCAATGGAACCATAACTGTCAATGCTAGTGGAGGTACCCCCGGGTATACCTATTTGTGGTCCAACGGAGAAACGAACACTACTATGACAGTTGTCAGTGCAACATACACTGTAAAGGTAAGTGACGTGCATGGATGCAATGCCTCAAGCACTGTTACATTCAGTTGCGGGCCGGTTGTTTTGAATAGAAGAGGAGAAGATGACCAGAGGCCTGCGGACTGTTGTCCTTCTTTAACAGAGGTTAATCTTTACCCCAATCCGAATATGGGACAGTTTACTCTTTCAGGGTTAGAACAGGGAATGATTGTGGAAATCTATGACTATACAGGTCGAAAAATAAATTCACGATCCGTAATTCATAATTCTGATTTGGCAATTAATATCTCTGACCAATCTAACGGAGTTTATTTAATCCGCATACTGGATAAAAATGGAATTCTTGTAAGTCAGAAGAAAATGGTAAAAACGCAATAGTCCTGCTCCGTTTATTATAAGGATTTTCTCTTATGTAATACCAGGAAAGGCAGCTGATATCAGCTGCCTTTCAATTTTTTCTTTTGCCTTTAAATGTGGTTCACTTTTCCTACTCTCCTGCGTTCCAATGCTGAAGCATTAACGCCAGGTTTTCCTAAATTTCGCTTGAAATAGCCTGTGATTGGTTATGGGATCTTTCACTTGGCGGGCTGCAAGTTACCGAGTTCGAAGAAATTATTACATGGAATCCAACAAATTCTGACCTTTAATGCGATGTCTGTTTAAAGGTAATGTTTTGAAATAAATGCCCTTTCCGAACCTGACTTGAGATATTTTTCAAAAGCGAAAGCTTTGTATTTATCTCCAAAAACAGTATAGGAAATTAATTTTATTGGCAATCTTTCCTTGGTTGCCGGAACGCCGCCATCCTCGTGCCGTTTGATTCGTTCTTTACTATTTTCTGTGCAACCAGTGTATAGATGCTCATCATAGCATTTCAGAATATAAACATACCAAGGCATTTCGAATATTGTTTTAAGCCCGCCTATGCTCGTCACATTGCGGACTGCGTCCGCCGTAGCCGAGCTTCGGCGAGGCGAAGGCGGAGAGTGGGGGATTCGAACCCCCGGTACACTTTTGGGCGTACGACAGTTTAGCAAACTGCTCCTTTCGGCCACTCAGGCACCTCTCCATTTGTCCGCCGAAGTTTTAACGAAGGCGGATTACTTATTAATAGCCCACCGTCGCTAAAGCTTTGGCGGATAAAAGGCTGCAAAAGTAAAAAAATGTTTTTGACAACGAGTATTTCCCTTGTCTAATGTTTGCTTTACCCTAAAATAAAAGGGTTTTATTTTAAAAACAGACCTATGGTTTAGGTGAAGAGTGCTTCAGAACCCTTGCTTCTGCATAAAAAATGATTTCTTCCGCAATGTTCTTAAGGTGGTCTCCGATCCTTTCTACCATTTTCATGATGCTTATAGCAGGTATGGCTTGTGTAATACTATCGGGGTTGCCTTTAGTATACTCTTCGGCAATAAGAACAGATTCATCCGTAATATTGTCAATATATTCATCTTTTATAAGTATGTCGCGGGCAAGCAAAGTGTCTTCTTTTTCAAAAGCCTGTAAAAGATTCTTATACATGTCAAGCGATACGGCGAATGCTTCCTTAGCATTGATCTTTTCAAGCAGGGTGCGGTCAAACCCGGGTTTGGTGTGAGACACCATCCGGGCAATGTTATCGGCAATATCCCCTATTCGCTCCAGGTTAATATTAATTTTTAGGGCAGAGAGTATAAACCTCAGATCTACAGCTACGGGAGTGAATAGGGCCAGTATAGTTTCGCAACGGCTGTCTATTTGCAATTCTTTTGCATTTACCAGTTTTTCGTTGGAAGCGATTTCCTTAACTACAGAAAGGTTATTATCAATAAGTGCAGTTTGAGCACGTTCCACTTGAGATAACACAAGTTTGTACATTTCCAGCAACTCATTTCTGAGTGCGTCCATTTCGGCTTGAAGATGTTCCATTTTAGTTCATTAGTTTTGAAAGTTCGTAAAGATAATAAAGTTTGTAAAGTGCATGTTAACCCAATATGAACTCTACAACCAGTAACACCTCACCCGAACCGGCCCGTGATATAATTTTGTGTTTTTTCATTCTTCGGATTCGTAAATACTTTTTTCGTGTCGTCATATTCCAGTAACTCGCCTAAATAGAAAAACGCCGTCATATCACTTATACGTGCGGCTTGCTGCATGTTGTGGGTTACTATAATAAGTGTATAGTTTCCTTTTAATTCATACAAAAGATCTTCAATTTTTGCAGTGGAAAGCGGATCTAAAGCGGAGGTTGGTTCATCCAGTAAAATAACTTCCGGTTTCATGGCTACGGCCCTGGCAAGGCAAAGCCTTTGTTGCTGACCGCCGGAAAGGGATGTGGCTCTTTTTTTCAAATGGTCTTTTACTTCTTCCCATAGGGCTACCTTTTTCAAAGCATCTTCTACAATGTGATTTTTTTCGTCGCTCTTAAGCTTGATTCCGTTGAGTGTGAAGCCCGATATTACATTCTCAAAAATACTCATGGTAGGAAATGGATTGGGCCGTTGAAAAACCATGCCCACTCTGCGTCGCACGGTCATGGCTTCCATTTCATTTATGTTTTCTGTATGCAAAAATATTTTTCCTTCCACCTTTGCTTCGGGTGTTAACTCATGCAGGCGGTTAATGGCACGAAGAATGGTGGTTTTGCCACATCCGGAAGGGCCCATAAAGGCAGTCACTTTTTTTTCACCGATCTCCATGTTTATACCCTTGACCACTAAGTTATCTCCAAAGGAAACACGAAGATTTTCAGTTCTTAGAATTGTACCTTCCATCTGCTCTCAAATATTTTAATTATAGTATTCAGCAATATAATAAATGAAACTAATATCACAGAGCCTCCCCATGCAATCCGGTGCCAGTCGTCATAGGGGCTTGATGCGTATGTGAAAATAACTTTAGGTATGGTGTCCACAGGTTTCAGAATGTTAAAGTTGAGTGCCGGATTTCCAAATGCAGTAAATAATAAAGGAGCTACTTCGCCCGCAATTCTGGCTATACCGATAATGCATCCGCTAAAAATACCGCCAATTCCTGCCGGCAACATCACTTTCATAGTTGTTCTGAAGTAAGAAGCGCCAAGTGCAAGTGAGGCTTCTTTTAAAGTAGTAGGTATAAGAATTAAGATTTCTT
>DATHNK010000193.1:0-2865 GCA_035486075.1 Bacteroidia bacterium | reverse complement strand
CATTTCATTGCCAAAGCAACTTTACGGTCAGGGCGAACCTCCATAGGGATCTGGTAGTTAGCTCCTCCTACACGGCGGCTTTTCACTTCCACCGCCGGTGAAATATTTGCAATTGCCTTTCTCCAAACTTCCAATCCGTCTTCTTTGGTAACATCTTGAATCTTATCAATAGCACCGTAGAATATGTTGTAAGCGGTATTTTTCTTTCCGCTTTCCATCAGGTTGTTTACAAAACGGGTAACCAGTTTATCGTTAAAACGGGTGTCGCTCAGTAGAATTCTTTTTTTTGCTTTGCCTTTTCTCATGTCTTTAAGTGGTCAGTGGACAGTTATCAGTTTTTAATTTCTAATTACTAATTATTAATTTCTAATTACTTTTTAGCTGCAGCGGCTGCACCGGCTTTAGGCCTCTTGGCTCCGTATTTGCTGCGGCTTTGTTTGCGGTTATCAACACCACCCGTATCCAATGTGCCACGAACGATGTGGTAACGAACCCCAGGAAGATCTTTTACCCTGCCTCCACGTACCAACACGATACTGTGCTCCTGCAGGTTGTGTCCTTCACCGGGTACGTAAGCAATAATTTCTTCTTTGTTGGTTAAACGCACCTTGGCAACTTTACGCAATGCAGAGTTAGGTTTTTTAGGTGTGGTTGTATACACACGGATGCAAACACCCCTGCGTTGAGGACACCTGTCCAACGCACCGGATTTGCTTTTATATTTAGCCTTCGTTCTGCCTGTGCGAATTAACTGCTGTATTGTTGGCATTGATTATCTTGGTTTTCTGTTAGTTAACGTAAATAAATAATATTCCCATCCTTTTTTTTGGGGCTGCAAAGGTAGTAATTATTCATTTCCAACATACATATAGGGTATTTTTTTTCAACATGTTGTTAGCAAGTATAAAAAGTGGGGTGAGGAAAGTTGGTGAAATTCGAATGAAAAGTGGAAAATGAAAAGTGGTGTAACTTGGAGGAAAAGATGGATTAAATTTTTGTTGTCATTTTTTTATTTGCTTTTAAAAAGCCGACCATGTGGAGCCGTTGTACTCAAAAGCGCCACTAGGAGATGACAAATACCCGCCAATTATAAGTTGATTGTTGTAACTATATATTGTATTAATTGCTGTAGGTGGCCCCATCCTTGTTCCGTAGAAATCAATAATAAAATTACCCCAAGACGAACCATTCCATTCTTCTAATCCCGAGCTACTGCCCGAACCTACATTTCCTGTATTATATGCTACATACAAGCCTCCATTATAAACATATAATGCTGCAATTTCAGAGTAAAAAGAAGAACCCATATTACTCCAGCTACTACCATCCCATTGGGCGACGTAAGCATTGCTATTAGTCGTAAAACCTACAATTAGATTTCCGTTAAAATCAGACATTGTAAATACAGCCCCTCCAGGACTTGCACCTATTGCTGACCAAGTATTCCCATCAAATTGCGATATATTAACAGCCTTTCCGTTCAAAGTTGTAAACTCTCCTGCGGCAATAAGCTTTCCATTATAAACTAAAAGAGAGTATATAGTGCCATTCATTCCGGAATCGACTGACGTCCAAACGGTACCAGTCCATTGGGCGATGTGATTTATATTTGAGGTACCCGAACTGTCAAATTGACCGGCTGCAAACAGATTTCCATTATATATTACTAATGCATTAACAGTTCTATTAAATCCATTTCCAATTGCAGACCAAGTTGAACCGTTCCATGATGCCACATTGCATGTAGCCACTCCACCTGCAGTATCAAATGCACCACCAACTATCAGGTTACCATTATAAATTACCTGAGAATAAACACCGCCCAAAAAACCTTTAGGTATAATACCAGACCCTAAGTTTGACCACCCAGAACCATTCCATTGCTCAATAACAATTCCATTACCCCCATATTGATTCGATCTACCAGCTATAAGATTGCCATTATATATTCCTAAACTATTAACGCTGGTTCCATCTGTTCCACCTGGATAGATGTTGCTTTGAGTACTATTCTGATTACTTTGTGCAGGGGAAGATGAGTTTTGATTTTTATCGCACCCAGCCAACAAAAGCCCCGCTAAAACAATTATTATAAAAATATTTTTCATTTCCCTTTAACGTAGTTGTACCATAAAAAGTATATACAAAGATATTGAAAATGATGAATGTATAACATTATTATTTTGCTGCTTAATACTTACAATAGTTTTAACACCTATGTAAAATAACTTATCGCCGAAACAATACACACTTATTTGATTGTCAATAAAAATTACTTTTTGTTTTACACTTTAGGGCTACAAAGGGGGCTACAGTAACATTAAAAGTTGAACTTGCCCAACACCCGAATTTGATATGTGCTATTTCGGACAATTGTTTGACACATTGTCAAACAACCATAGTGCAAAATAGTCATAATAATTTGATTATCTGATGTATTTAAAGTTGTTAGACACTACGCTATACTCCGTAAAAACGTATAAATGTGTAAAACAAAGATAAAGGCCTGAGTGGCAGTTGTCATCCTGAACTTGTTTCAGCATCGCAATAATACGCCCTTTGTTTGGGATGCTTTATCCTCCAGCTGGCGGACAGCATGACCCAATGAATGTGTAAAACAAAAGTTTGTGAGAGTTATAGCTATTAAGTCAGCTTGATCTCCTCGCCTCTTTTGTTGAGCATTTTATACTCTAAAAAGTGAAGGGAATCGAGTTCCTTTATCTCCAGTCCGTTTTTGTATTTTCTCTTCCATTTTGCTTTAAGCGAATTAAATATGCCTTTGTTTATGTAAGCATAAATAAACGGATGAACCAGCAGGGTAACCCCTTTTTCATTTTGTCCGGTAACTATAAAGCGTAGGGCATT
>DATHNK010000192.1:0-4924 GCA_035486075.1 Bacteroidia bacterium | reverse complement strand
AAAACAACTACCACCCGCTTGATCGCGCATATCGTAAAGGGCAATGGATATAGAGTCGGCTTCACTACTTCCGATGGAATATATGTACAAAACTCTATGCTAACTAAAGGTGATACTACAGGGCCTGTCAGCGCAGAGTTTATTCTAAAAGATCCTACTGTAGAATTTGCTGTTTTGGAAACCGCCCGTGGCGGAATATTGCGTTCAGGGCTTGGTTTTGGAAGATGCGATGTAGCAGTTGTTACCAACATACAAGTGGATCACCTCGGGCTTGCAGATATACATACACTGGAGGAAATGGCCAATGTGAAAGGTGTGGTTGTAAAAGCTGTAAAACGTGATGGTTATGCCGTACTGAATGCGGATAATGAATATTGCCACATGCTTGGCAAGCAAGCAGACTGCAATGTAGCCTATTTCAGTATGGATGAAAATAACCCTATCATACGCGCCCATTGCATGAAAGGTGGTATTGCCGCTATTTATGAAAACGGTTATATCACTATAAAAAAAGGCGCCTGGAAATTCCGGGTGGAAAAAGTAACTACCATCCCGCTTACGTTTGGTGGGAGAGTAACTTTCAACATTTATAATGTATTGGCGGCAACACTTGCATCGTATGTTTATGGCTTCTCCATTGAAGATATTCGTATGAGTTTGGAAACCTTTATTCCTTCGGCGGCACAGACTCCCGGAAGGATGAACATTTTCAATTTCAAAGAATATAAAGTGATGATCGACTTTGCCCATAATGCAGATGGATTTAATGGCATCCGGGAATTTTTGACAACTATTGACTCTCCCTATAAAATCGGAATTATTACCGGCACCGGCGACCGGCGCGATGATGACATCAGGGAATTGGGAAGGATCTCGGCTAAAATGTTCGACCATATTATCATTCGTCAGGATAAATTTTTACGCGGACGCGAAGCCGACGACATTGTGCGGTTATTGGTGGAGGGAATTAATGAAATCAACCCGAAACAGTCTTACGAATATGTGCCGAAAGAAATAGAAGCGTTGAAACATGCCTTATCGTTGGCTAAACCGGGTGCATTTATTACCGCCCTGAGTGATGTAATCGACAATGCAATTGATGTGGTTCAATCTTATTTAGATAAGGAAAGGGGCATGTAAATAATTTGTGTTCCCCACTCTATTCTTTCTTTTTTGCTGAACCGGTTATTCAATATTTAGGATTAAAATATTATCTTATAAAAACTAAATCACTACAATTATGGAAAATCAAAACTATCAGAACCACCGCAAACTTAAACCGGATGCCACTTTTCAGATTCATTTATATATAAGTGTTATCAGCCTTAACCTGCTGGCTCTTGCCAATGCAGTACGAGCATTTTATGTGGCAAATGGAAGAATTACTTCTGTTCTTTTTATTTTAACGGGCATATCGCTTTTAGCGGGTTATTTTGTATTCCGCCAATTTGCTTTGAAAGCACAGGACAGGGCCATACGCGCCGAAGAAAATCTGCGCCATTTTGCATTAACGGGAAAGTTGCTTGACAGATCGCTTCAGATAAGGCAAATAATAGCTCTTCGGTTTGCTCCCGATGAAGAATTTGTTATTCTTGCTGAACAAGCCTTGAAAGAAAAATTGAGCAATGATGCTATTAAGAAATTAATTAAAAACTGGAAGGAAGATACATACAGGGTATAAATGCTTCTTTCTGTTAAATAGTCGAAACACCATTGGCATCGGTAGTCAGCACATCACTCATGTAATTGAGAAAAGGCCGCATTTTTTTAAAAGTATCATTCACAGTATTTACAAAATCCGGGGTTAGTACTTCCTTATCAGTAAATGGATGTTTGAGAATATACTGTTTATAGCGAAGTAATTCAATGGCCGGATCATCCTTCGAATATCCCTTGGGAGATGTAGCAACCTTGTCTCCGATAATACCGCCAAATGTTTTAACCAGGGTCTTATCAGCGAGCATTTTTTTCCAGTCTTTATAATTCAAGGCTATATCTTGCCTGATTCGTTGGATATCAGCTGGCTCAGGCCCCCAAAAACCTCCCGCCAGGAATGACTTGCCCGGCTCCAGGTGAAAATAATACCCGCCACGTAATTTTTTAGTAGCTCTTTGGAAACCACCGCTCCAACGGCAACTATAGGGTGTTTTATCTTTGGAGAACCTGATGTCTTTGTATATTCTGAAAAGACTTTCCTTCCCTGTAGTATTTTCAATTTTATCATGCTTATTCATTTCAATAAGCAACTTATTTGCAAAATTTATTATATTCTCATGAGCCTGGATATACCGGTCTTTATTTGCATTAAACCAATCCCTGTTATTGTTTTCCGATAATTCCTTTAAAAACTTAAAAGATTCCTTTTTTACAGCAAAAGATTCCATATTTCAAACCGGTTAATTTTTGAAGTTCAAAGGTACGGAAAGAACAATGAATAATTAAAATGGAAATAAAACAACTATATAAGAAGGCTTTAGATTTTTCAATTTACTATTGATAATCAACACATATCATTATAAAAATTACTTTTACCAGCCTTTATTTTTACTATTTATTTAGTGTTTTTAGTCTCAATTTCACAATTTTTAACACGAATCAAAAATATAAGCACCTACCTATCAACAATATACACATATCATTGTTAAAAACTAACCCAGAGTCATGTGTTTTGTATTAAATAATTGTTAGGTTTGTGTTCCTGTTATAAACTACAATAAATGAAATACTATTACCCTTCCAGGTTTTTAGTGCCTCAAACTTATCTTCCCATTCCCCGGGAATTTAATTTCTATGTATTTAGTTATATCCTTACATTTTCCTTTACCAGTCTTAATCACTTGATACGAGCCTTCCCGTTATTATGTTACAATACTTTGCAATAATTTTATTAGAAATCACAAAATAAGATACTTACGTTGACGATGTTTTTAAAAACCATAAGCGACAAATTTTAATAATAGACCATGAATAAATACTACATTAAGCATGTGCTTTTAATATTTTGCCTGAGTTTATCGACGTTACTTTTTTCTCAGGGTAATATTTCCATGAATCTTGCGGGAGCCACCAGTTCCAATCCGGCGATCTTGGATTTAAGTGATGCTTCCAATGCTCACCTGGGGTTTTTAATGACCAGTGTTAGCCTGGCTTCTGCAACCGATGCCACCACTATTCCAGGCCCTGTTACAGGTACTATTGTTTGGAACACCAACGGCAGCATGCCATTCGGAGTTGGATTTTATTACTGGTCGGGCAGTGCATGGGTATTCATAAACAACAGCGGCAACGCACTTTCCGGTGCCGGAACAACCAATTATATTGCCCGCTGGACAGGCGCTACCAGTTTAAGCACCGGCGTTGCACAAGATAATGGAACAGGTGTCAGTATTTCTTCAACAGCTCTAACTCCGGCAAATAAATTAGATGTAAAAGGCAACGGGGCATTCGGTACTTATGCCGGTACTGCAGCCCCTGCTAATTCTGTTATTGTTTCGGGCCAGGTGGGAATGGGAACAACCACTCCCAATGCTTCGGCAGCGCTGGATGTAACATCGAGCACACAGGGAATTCTGCCGCCTCGTATGAGCGCAACCAATATGAATAATATTATTACTCCCGCTACAGGATTAATGGTATTTAACACTACCTCTAACTGCCTGGAATATTACAACGGAACTATCTGGCAAAATGTAGAATGTCCTTGCTCCGGCGCACCCGGACAACCCGGAGCCATTACCGGTTCCACTTCTTTTTGCGTATCTTCATCAGGTGTGGTATATAGTATAGCCGCCGTTACCGGGGCAACCAGCTATAACTGGACTGTTCCTGCCGGAGCTACCATAACGGCTGGCAATGGTACTACATCTATTACCGTAACTTTTGGTTCTATACAAGGAAACGTTACCGTTACTGCCAGTAATACTTGCGGAACCAGTGCCGCGACAAGCCTTGCGGTATCTCTAATTCAACCACCTGCCACACCAGGCATAATTACCGGAACGACCCCAATTTGCACATTCAATCAAACCGGCTTAACATATAGCATTGCTGCTGTAACGGGAGCAACCTCTTATACATGGTCGGTTCCTGCTTCTATAGGAACCATTACTTCAGGACAAGGTACAACTTCCATAACTATTACCAGTGCCGCTTCAGCCGGCACAGGCAATATAACGGTTACTGCATCGAATGCCTGCGGAACAAGTGCGGCAAGCATTTTGGCTGCTACTGTTACCCAAACTCCCGCTACACCAGGTACCATTTCCGGTACCACTTCTTATTGTAACCAATATAGCAGCACAGGAAATGTGTATAGCATAGCTGCTGTTTTAAATGCAAGTTCTTATACATGGACAGTGCCTGCATCTGTGGGAACAATTACAGCGGGGCAGGGTACTACTTCAATAACAGTTACACTGGCATCATCTTATGGAACCGGAAACATAACTGTTACTGCATCCAACGGTTGCGGAACAAGTGCAGCAAGTAGCCTTGGTGTTACCGTTAACGGCACACCTGCAACTCCGGGAGCTATTGGTGGTACAAATCCAATTTGTACATTCAACTCGAGTGCGACTTTTACTGTTGCTGCGGTGTCAGGTGCAACATCATATACTTGGGCGGTGAATTCTGCCGTTGGAACCATTAGTTCGGGACAAGGCACAACCTCATTAACTATAACGAGTGCCGCTACAGTTGGTACTGGAACTATTACCGTAACAGCAAGCAATGGCTGCGGCACCAGCGCTGCAAGTACTTTAACAGTAACTGTATCGCAAACTCCTGCTACTCCGGGTACTATTTCAGGAACTACGCTTTATTGCAGTCAATACAGCCAGAGTGGAAATGTTTATAGTATAGCAGCTGTGCCAAATGCAACCTCGTATACATGGACAGTACCGGCTGCGGTGGGAACTTTAAATTT
>DATHNK010000191.1:0-4441 GCA_035486075.1 Bacteroidia bacterium | reverse complement strand
ACGCAAGGCGGCTAAATTCAATCCCATGAAAAAAGAACAAACACCAAACAACGAAACGCTGCCAACTACAAAGCCTCTTCCTGCCTCGAAAAAAATATTTGTGGAGGGAAAAATGCATGATATAAAAGTGGCTATGCGTGAAATATGCCTAAGCGATACACATGTTGCCGGTAATGGAAAATCAATTCCTAACCCTTCGGTTACAGTGTACGATACGAGCGGCCCTTTTACTGACCCGACAGCAAACGTGGACATATATAAAGGTATTCCCCGAATTCGTGAGCAATGGATTAAGGACCGCAAGGATGTAAATGAATTGGAAAGCTGTTCCTCTGAATATGGAAGAAAGCGCCTTGCTGATTCTTCTCTCGATGCTATTCGTTTCCCAAATATTTACAAACCTTTTAAAGCAAAAGCGGGGCACAATGTATCGCAAATGCATTATGCACTAAAGGGAATCATCACCCCTGAAATGGAATACATAGCAATCCGTGAAAACCAGCGCTTGGAAGAATTATACAATAAAAATGACGTATCGTGGAAGCAACATCCAGGCCAGAATTTTGGCGCTGTGCCACATAAAGGCACCATTACCGCCGAATTCGTTCGCGAAGAAGTTGCGAGAGGAAGAGCTATCATCCCTGCTAATATCAATCACCCGGAAAGTGAGCCTATGATAATTGGTCGTAACTTTCTAGTGAAAATAAATACCAATATCGGTAATTCTGCCGTTACTTCCAGCATTGCTGAAGAAGTTGAAAAGGCCGTATGGAGTTTCCGGTGGGGTGGCGATACCATTATGGATCTATCTACTGGAAAAAATATTCATGAAACACGGGAGTGGATCATTCGCAATAGTCCGGTGCCAATTGGTACTGTGCCTATTTACCAGGCATTGGAAAAGGTTAATGGTAAAGCGGAAGAACTCAATTGGGAAATTTTCCGCGATACTTTAATTGAACAAGCTGAACAGGGTGTTGATTATTTCACGATTCATGCCGGAGTGTTATTACGCTATGTTCCGCTTACTGCGAGACGCACAACAGGAATCGTTTCGCGCGGCGGAAGCATTATGGCAAAATGGTGTCTGGCGCATCACAAGGAAAGCTTCCTTTACACCCATTTTGAAGAAATATGCGAGATCATGAAAGCATACGATGTGTCATTCTCTTTAGGAGACGGACTTCGCCCAGGCAGTATTGCAGATGCTAATGATAGAGCCCAATTTGCGGAATTGGAAACACTCGGAGAACTTACCAAGATAGCCTGGAAGCATGAAGTACAGACCATGATTGAAGGCCCTGGACACGTGCCTATGCACATGATAAAAGAGAATATGGACAAGCAATTGGCTGTTTGCGGAGAAGCTCCATTTTATACGTTAGGCCCGTTGACAACTGATATAGCACCCGGTTACGACCATATCACATCTGCCATAGGTGCAGCTATGATTGGTTGGTTTGGCACGGCTATGCTTTGCTATGTTACACCTAAAGAACATTTGGGCTTACCCGATAAAAAAGATGTGAAAGACGGAATCATTACCTATAAAATTGCTGCCCACGCGGCTGACCTTGCCAAAGGCCATCCCGGTGCGCAATACAGGGATAATGCATTAAGCAAAGCACGATTTGAATTCCGTTGGGAAGACCAGTTTAATCTATCACTCGACCCTGAAACAGCGAAATCATTTCACGATGAAACGCTACCTGCCGAAGCAGCAAAAATTGCCCATTTCTGCTCGATGTGCGGACCGCATTTCTGCTCGATGAAAATTTCCCAGGACATCAGGGATTTTGCAAAAGAAAATGGCACCGATGAAATTGAAAAAGGCATGCAGGAAAAATCGGAAGCCTTTAAGCAAATGGGTAGCGAAATTTATTTGTAATGCTTCCGAGGAGACCATATAGTGGGAGTAAATTCAGGCCTGTTGCATTAACAATTGCCGGCTTTGATCCTTCGGGTGGTGCAGGTATTTTGGCTGATATTAAGACCTTTGAATCAATGGGAGTTTATGGTCTTGCTATAATTACGGGTAATACTCATCAGAATGACATTGCTTTCAATGATGTTACTTGGTTAGATAAAAAAGAAAAGAAGAAAAATATTGCATTACTTGCAGAGCGATTTCCTGTTGAAGTTATCAAATTAGGTATGCACAAGAATCTTGAGGATGTATTAAATAGTATAAAACTTTGTGAAAAATATTTTCCACAAGCATTTTTTGTTTGGGATCCTGTTCTTTCTGCTAGCGCAGGGTTTGATTTGAATATAAAAATTCAAAAGGCCACATTAAACAAAATCCTTTCATCACTTTCCCTGATTACCCCCAATCTCTATGAAGTATCTAAACTGATGGAATTCAAAAGCGTAAAAGAAGCTGCAAGTATTCTTTCGAGAGTATGTGCTGTCTTATTAAAAGGGGGGCATTCAAAGGATGTAGAAGATTCTACTGATTATTTATTCGTGCATGGAAGATTAAAAAAAGAATATACCTCTCCAAGGTTAAAAGGAGATGGCAAGCATGGCAGTGGCTGTGTTCTTTCTGCTGCAATTACTGCCTCTCTGGCGAAAGGAGATACACTGGAAAATGCTATCAGCAAAGGGAAAGAATATGTTACTTATTTTTTAAAAAGCAATAATACACTACTGGGTTATCATTCAAATTAAACATGTATACACGTCTGCAATATATTACCGATTCTCCTCAATTAACTGAACAGGCCTGCAAGGCAGGAGTTAGATGGGTACAGGCACGTATTAAAAATAAAGATGAAAAAACCTGGACTCAAATTGCAGGGGATATTGCTGCCATTTGTAAAACATACGATGCAATATGTATTATAAACGACAGCGCTGAAATCGCTTTAAAAATAAATGCAGATGGGGTGCACCTGGGTCAAAAAGACATGTCATTTTCGGAGGCAAAAAAAATATTCAGGAATAAAAAAATGATTATTGGAGGAAGTGCCAATAGTGCAGAAGATGTTATTAAACTTGCTCAACAAAAAATAAATTACATGGGCCTGGGGCCCTTACGGTTTACTTCTACCAAGAAAGATTTAAAGCCGGTTCTCACAATGGGCGGCTATAAAATAATTATGGATGCTGTCATAAAATCTGATTTGAGAGTGCCACCTATTTATGCTATTGGTGGAGTTATTGCAACCGATGTGCATAAACTTCTATGGTCAGGAATTGACGGAGTAGCTGTTTCATCAGCCATTAGCGAAGCGAAAGATATCAACCAGGCAGTGCAGGAGTTTCATACTGCATTAGGCGAAAAAGAATTAGACCATGAAGTCAAAAGATGAATTAAAAATAGGTGATAAAATATTTACATCACGGTTGTTTACTGGTACAGGTAAATTTGGGTCTCTTTCACAAATGAAAGAAGCCTTGCTTGCATCGGGCTCAGAACTGGTGACAGTGGCGCTTAAACGTGTGGATATAAAAAAGAAAGATGAGAATATTCTTGATTTTCTAGCGGATTCTCAATTTAATTTACTCCCCAATACTTCAGGAGTGCGCAATGCAAAGGAAGCCATATTTGCTGCCAATGTGGCTCGTGAAGCATTAGGTACAAACTGGCTAAAACTGGAAATTCATCCTGATCCACGCTACCTAATGCCTGATCCGATAGAAACACTGGCAGCTGCTACCGAACTTGTTAAACAAGGGTTTATCGTATTACCTTATATACATGCTGATCCAGTATTATGTAAACGGTTGGAAGATATTGGTGTGGCTGCTGTGATGCCTTTAGGTTCTCCTATCGGAAGCAATAAAGGATTAAAAACTATTGACTTTTTAGAAATTATTATAGAACAAAGTTGTGTACCTGTAATTATAGATGCAGGTATTGGTATGCCCTCGCATGCTGCACAAGCCATGGAAATGGGCGCAGATGCTGTGTTAGTAAATACCGCTATTGCCACTGCAGGAAATCCGATAATGATGGCGCAAGCTTTCCGTGAAGCTGTTGAAGCCGGACGTAAAGCCTTTTTATCAGGAGTGCCACAAGCCAGAGCCCATGCGGAAGCAAGTAGTCCTTTAACTGCTTTTTTAAATGCATAAGTTATGTTCCGTGAACAGATAAAAAGATATTCCTGGGACGAAGTGCGTGAAGCAATTTATGCCAAAACTAGCCGTGATGTAGAACATGCATTGAGTAAAAAGAAATGCAATCTGGATGACCTTATGGCATTGCTTTCTCCTGCTGCAGAAGTCTACCTGGAACAGTTCGCAACAAAGAGTCATAACTTAACTATCCAGCGTTTTGGAAAGACCATGCAGCTTTTTGCACCTATTTATCTTTCCAATGAATGTTTGAATATTTGCACCTATTGTGGATTCAGTTTTGGAAATAAAATTCCGCGTAAAACACTTTCGGAAGCAGAAATGAAAACCGAATTTGAGTTTTTGAAAGCTGAAAAGTTTG
>DATHNK010000190.1:0-4846 GCA_035486075.1 Bacteroidia bacterium | reverse complement strand
TTCGTGTTGAATACCTCCGGTGTAAGCATGCCGATTTTAATGTCGGATGAATCACCTGGTTTATCCAAGAGGGCTAACATTTGTTTTCTGTATACACCCAAATCGATCTTCAATTTATGCGCAGCTCCCTTTGAGCCATCTTCAGCCGCACCTGTATTTACCATTAAACGGGTTGGGATATCAAAATTCTCTTTACCTTCCACATCAATAAGGTGAGTTGTATCCGCCATAGTCCATGGCTTTCCGTCTACAGCAGCAATTAACATTGCCTTAATTGAGTCAATACTCTTGGTTAATTTTTCAGAGAGTTTTTTCGCGGCCATGGCATTGACATAAAACTTTTTTGTTTTTTCGGGGTCATCATGCATTGCCTTTTCAAAAATCTCGTAGTTAGTTGCGTTCTTTTTGGTATAGTTTTCGTTTGTTTTTATCAAACCTTCATTTACCACCGCAAATGCATTCAATACCTGTTTAGAAACGTTCAATGCTAACATTGCCGTTAATACAAGGTACATCATACCTATCATCTTTTGCCTGGGTGACTCTTTTCCACCTGCCATAATTCCTAAATATTATATGGTTTTAAAATTAATCCTGTCTTGTACTGTTTTATGCTGCCAATTACTTTCTTACGTTCATGGCAGTTAACATATTACCATATACTGTATTCAGCGATTCCAAATGCTGGGTCAGTTGAGCCATTTCCTGTTTGTAACGGCGGGTATCTTCAACTGATTCACCTACGTTCTCTACAAGTTTACTCATGCTTTCAAACAATTGTCCTGCAGCATTTACCTGGTTATGGGAAGCCTGTAATTGCATTTCATATACAGCGTTCAGGGAAGCTGCATTTTCCGACATTTTATCTATTTGCTGAACATAATTTGAACTGTTGCTGTTTGAAAGTTCTCTCAGCAATTCAGATGCCTTGGTTGAATTGGAAGAAAGATCGCCCATGCTTTCAGTAACGCTTTTTACGTTATTTATATAATCCTTTGTAGCGCCGCCAACATCGGTTCCAACCATTCCCTCGAGGGATTCAGCTGCTTTCGAAGAATTTTTAGCAAGATCTCCGATATTTTTCGATGCTGAAGTAATATTAGCTGTGTATTCTCCTGTTGCAACAGAAGCTTCTGCAATGTTACTCATTTTTGCAGCGTTTTCGCTTAAGGAACGCATTCCTCTTTCAAGGCTTTCCATAAGTTCAGGGCCAATTTTAGCTTCTTCCAGCATATCATCCAGTTGCTCAGTAATACTGCCTTTTTTCTCATCTTTACCTTCTACTTCTTCGCCATGCATACCGGAAAGTTCAGGATATACCAAACTCCAGTCAACCTCTTCATGGGGCTTTTGCAAACCGAATAAAATAAATATCACTGCTTCTGTTCCTAAACCGAAGGGCAAAATTGCATTGGCACCTGGATAGTGCTGAATTTTAAACAGAGCGCCTACAATTACCACAGATGCGCCAAAGCTATACGTTTTGTGAAGAAATACTTTACCAGATTTAGATTCAAGCCATGCAAGAAGTCCCATAGTTGTTTGATTGTTTAGAGGTTAGTGAATTGTGTTTGTGTATAAATTATTCGTGAGCCGATGAAACATTGTCCAGATTATCACCTTGTGCACGTCCTAAGTAGGTCATTACACAACGGAAGCCGATATAACATTTTGCAGTATCCTGATATTCATATGTGCGGCTGCTTGTTTGCAGGTAATATCCCACATCCTTCCAGGAACCACCCCTTATTGCTTTTCTTTTCAATACGTTCGGTTCGTTATCAGAAGCGTTATATAAATAGTCAGGGTTAAGGTCATGGTCAAAGTCATAAGCATCTTCGTCAAATGCATTACTTGTCCATTCTGCTGCATTTCCTGCCATGCAATAAAGGCCATAATCGTTAGGATTGTAAGAATAAACTCCTACAGTATGGAAACCGCCATCATCCATATAACTTCCTCTCATAGGTTTAAAGTTACCCAGGAAACAACCTCTGAAGTTACGGATATAAGGACCTCCCCATGGATACGGGCTTTGTGCCAATCCTCCGCGTGCAGCCCATTCCCATTCCGATTCTGTTGGTAAACGGAAATCATTCACAATAGTCTCTCCAATGTGAATCAGGAAACTGTTAAGTAATTGTGAACGCCATACACAGAAAGCAGTAGCCTGCTGCCAGGAAACGCCTACTACCGGATAGTTATCGTAAGCCGGATGCCAGAAATACATATTGGTCATCGGTTCATTAAATGAATAGGTAAAATCATGGACCCAGGCCAAGGTATCAGGGAAAACATTAACCACGTGTTTATCAATAAATATTCCACGGTCTTCCTTATCGCGTACCCTATCCGGATAACCGTTACCATTAAATGGTTTGTCCCAGACTTTGTAATGTCCTTTGCCATTAACAAATTGCAAATTTTCCTGGTGTTTCTTTTCCTTATCAACATCCGGCAGGAAACGGTTACTCTTTTCAGCAGCTAACCGTAAATTAATAGTATAATATAAGAAGTTCAGTTTACGGCTGTCTATTTCCTTTCTCCTGTAAAATCTTTCCGATTCAGGTAAATAAAGATCTGCAACGGCTTCCTGTGCATCCTGATTATCTAACCTGATCTTTTCTTCCCAGTTGATAACCGGCGGATCTAAATCGTTTCCAAATTCGTCCTGGGCTATAACATGGTTTGCATCCAAATCAACCAGCATAAGATGTAAAAGAGAGTCGCGCACCCAACTTACAAACTGACGGTATTCGTTATTCGAAATTTCCGAATCATCCATATACATTGCCTGCACAGAAACCATTTTCTGCTTGGTAGTATAAGACCATGGAACATCCACGTCATCGGGGCCCATCATATAACTTCCCATTGGCAAATAAACCATACCGTATGGCGTTGCCTGGAAAAAAGAGGGTCTATCCTGCACTCCTATCAACTGTCCATTATAGCTATTGCAGCCAGTAATGACAGCGATAAAACATGCAAACAACAACAGTCTTTTCATGGTGATATCCTTTAGTTAATATTTATAAACAATTATTTAGCAGTGTCAGTGTAGTCGTTTTTCTACGTGTTACTCTTAGTATATGTTACAAAGTGTATCTTAGAGATACCTTACATTTTGGTGGAAGTGGGTCTTAGGTGTTATTTTCGGACGGAAACAGAACTGTAACATTAACTCATGAGAACCGCTACTGTATGATTTTATTTCTGATGTTGTAAAATCATAAGAATAGCCAATCTTCAGGTTAGAATCCATCTTATCTTTAAATGCATAATTTAATCCTAAGAATGCAATACCGGCATCTTGCAGACGGTAGCCAAGGCCAAACCATATCAATTTATTATATTCTGCAAGGCAATCTATTTGAAACTGGGTGGAAGAAGCATCCGATTCTAAATATAAGTCTGGTTTAATATCCCATGTTGGGCTTGCATTATAAGTATAACCTGCCATTACATAGTAGTGACGGGCAACGTCAAATACATAATTTTTTGTATCACTTCCTGAACCTGCAACATTTGGAGCTGACAAGTGAGTTGATGAAATACCTACATATAAGCCTTGAGGAGTAGCATAATATGCGCCTAACCCTAAATCGTAAGTAGTTGCTGAACTACCTCCGCCGGGAATTAATGGATCGTCTTGACCATTCGGAGAACCGTCAGGTGCGATCCATGCACCATTAAGAGATGTTTGCAGGAAACCCAAAGTTGGACCAACGCCCAATACTCCGCTTCCTACAACAATATGGTATGAGTATGACAACTTTACTTCCAGTGTTTTTTGAAAACCCAGTTGGTCATCATAAATAGATATACCTGCACCACCGCCAATCTGGGGGATATAAGCATCTCCGTTAAAGAGGAAAGTTTCAGGGTTGCCCGGAAAATTAACCCATTGATCTCTGGCTATGAGACTTGCGCAATACGCTTTGTCCATACCTGCATACCCCGGATTATAATCAAGCTTGCCAAACATATTCTGACTGAATTGCGCATCTTGTTGAGCAACAGCCCACAGGCTGGTTCCCAATAATACTACAGACGTAATTAATTTCTTCATCATTTTTTTATTATTTGATAACAAAACTATCCCCTTCCATTAGAAAGAGACCGCTAAATTATATAGTCTGCATGACAAATACAAATTATTTGAGGATTATTTTCTTAAAAACCTGATATTTTAACATTTGAATGTTCATATCATATACTGTTAACAGACTCGGTGAGTTTCTATTTATACGCTTATTTACTCTGATTATCTGCAACTTGATTCAATTTCATTCAATCTATCCATACGACTACTGTTCACATTACTTGTAAATACTGATAAAAGTCAGTTTATTGACAAGGCATTGATTTGCCTGCCTAATCAGGGTTTTTATACAGTTTTCCGCCAATAATTACTGTATTAATCAACTCGCTTCCAAAGCTATATGGTAAATAACTATAATGGGGCATCTGGCTTGTAAGGAATATATTTGCTCTATTTCCCTTTTCAATGGTTCCGTGAGAATTTTCAATTCCCATAGCGTACGCTGAATTAATTGTTGCGGCATTAATAGCCTCTTCGGGCAACATTTTCATTTTTATGCAGGCAAGTGATACTACAAAGGCCATTTTCCCGGATGGAGAAGAACCGGGATTATAATCAGAAGCAAGGGCAACTGGTAAACCTGCATCTATCATTTTGCGGGCAGGCCCGTACTTTAACCCCAGAAAGAAGGCTGTGGATGGCAGAAGTGTAGGCATAGTCCCGGAATTTTTCAACACCTCAATTTCTTCATCGCCAGTATATTCAAGGTGATCTACAGAAAGGGCTTTATTTTTTACACCA
>DATHNK010000189.1:0-2262 GCA_035486075.1 Bacteroidia bacterium | reverse complement strand
GGACTTTGTATTGGTCGGGAATAGATACTTCAGTTGTATCAAAATAGTTAATAGGATAGGGTAAACATACGGGTAAATGCCGTTTAGAAGGGTTTTCAAATGCAGGGAGAGTATGGGCACTAAGCTGCAGAAACATGAAATTGCCTGTCTGTGTAATATTGCTTTTCAAATTAAGGCTGTAGTCCATTTTTATATCTGCTGAATCGCGGCAATCCTTTTTTATATTTAATTGTTTCAATTCAAAATTCTGATATGGGACTATGGTACCCAGGTATTCTTTTTGTTTCTCTTTATTTAATTTTTCGGAATAGGAAGCATCCATATCAAAACCAATCCCTTTGCAAATTGTTGATGATTTCAATAAAGCATTCCCAGCAGTATCTATACTCACTTTATTGTTGCTTGAAGTATAGCAATTGGAAGGAACCAGTGCGGGAGTCTTTACAAGCCTGCTGTTGGCGGAATCAATAACCAGTGCATAACGATTCTGGGTAAAACTCCCAAGGTATCCCGGAGGATTAATTTTGGATGTGCAATCAAGCCATATTGAGTCATTAGCAAGGGGCACCAGTAAAATAGCGTGATTAAATTCAGGGGATACAAACGAACTTAATATTTTACGTGTATCACCGTCCTTGCCTCCATATATTAACGCAGTATGGGATGGAATTCCGGCTGTTTTTAAAAGGGCTTTCATATAATTGGAAAGTGCTTTGCAATCGCCATATCTTTTGCTTACAACATAGGATGCAGGATAACTTTTAACCCCTCCTATTCCAATATCAACTCCTTCATAACGGGTATTATCCTGCAAATATTGGTAGAGTTTTTTAACAATAAGTTTTTTATTGCTGATTCCATTTATTAATTCATGCACTTTTTGAACTTCGCTTTCAGGTAAATCATCTAATCCTCTATTCAGCATGTAATTCCAGTTTCCAAGCGAGGCCCAAGTTTGCTGGCTTCCCTTGATACCGTATGTAAATTCTACAGGAACAACGAGTATACGCGGAAGAAACTCGAGGAGCGATGGGGAAGAAACTTCGGGCTTAACAGGTTGCTTATATTGGGTTTGCCAGGTGAGTGTTATATTTTTCTTTGTGCTGTCTTTTAAAGGAGGGCCAATTTTATTCTGGTAACAGGAAATTCTATATCCAATAGGAGTGGTAATAATCAATTTGGCTTCATAGGTTGGAATTTCGGTGTATAATAGCGACCAGTCACAAATTAAAGGAAATTCTTTTTCCTTACAATTGTATTTATATTTAATAATATATGGATATACATTATATTTTAATTCGAATGTTTTTATATAAGTATCTGCATATAACATACCTTTGTCAATACTGTTTCCGTCATAAATCTCATCATTTTTCAGTTTCCTGATTTTTTTCCCGTTCACATCTTCTATCCATGCTTGCAGGTCAGAAACCGGATTTTCCTGTGAATAATGTATTCTTACAATACCATATTTATCCCCCTGCGGATTATTTACCTGTATGGCAACAAAATTAGATTCATTCAAAATAGTATTGTCCGCCGTATAGGTTGACTCATAATTCAAAACTTCAGCATTATACGATTGGGAAAATAATGCAGATGCAAAAAATACAGGTACTATGCTTTTTAGTAAAGTATAGAAAATATTTTCCTTGGCCTTTTTAATCACTTATGAAGAAGAAGAGAAAGATTTGAAAATTAGAGACTTTGGCAAAACTAATAAAATGTTTATACAACACTAATAAGTTAAGTCAAGTTTCTAAATTTTCACCCCTTCATCTTATCCTGAAAGGCATAGCTCAGCATAACACCGCAAATAACTATGCCGATAAAAACAACAACCAACAGGAATTTGTTTTTCCAGGAAGCTTTGCTTACTTTCAAAAGTATATAGCCTACAAGTAAATTAAAACAAGCCCATAATACATTGCAGGTTGGTGAAGAAAGCCCTTTGCCGGGCGGTGTGGCGAATGGGGTAGGGAAGGGGTCACCTGAAATTCCATGAATAAAATGCGGAACGACATTCGCTAAGAAAAACCCTGCAAATAATGCAGCCACATAATGGCCCCACTTAATTTTGGTTTCGGCGGAGTTATTTGTATTTTCCATGGTTCATAGTTTTATTAGCGTAAAACTACGAACTTTTTCGTTTCAACAATGGTACCTGAATGGAATTGCATATAGTATGTTCCGGCGCTTAAATTACCGGCATAGAATAATTCTGTATGGCTTCCCTGTGTTTCTCCTATTTGCTTTTCTGAT
>DATHNK010000188.1:0-7930 GCA_035486075.1 Bacteroidia bacterium | reverse complement strand
CCCGAAGTGCTTGTAAGCACGTCATTGGCAGCGTGGGTAACGGGGCCGGCAACGCCTCCGGTAATGTTTGTAACTACAAATGCAGTTGTACTGGAATTATTAAATCCATAATAAGCATTCCATCCCGAAAGATCTCCTGTTTCAAAATCAATATTATTGCAGGATGGGTTGCAGCCGGAAAAAGACATAGGCTTGTTTTTCCTGTACTCTTCGACCGAAGTAGGGTAGAGGTTTTCAATAGCTTCAAATTTCTTATATAAAGTAATGATAGAACTTGTTAAGACAGGCTCATAACTGGCAATATTAGATGCCGTTATTTTTTTATCACCGATGCGTTTCATAAAATCGCCCCGAACTGAATCCAGTGCCTTTTGGGAGAAACGCGTGAATACATCAAAATCAGCCCCGGATATAGTAGCTGAAGTCCTGGCTTGGTCCAATGCTGAAAACCAGTGACTGTAGATGCTTTCAAACCCATCTTGTTCCGGTTGCCGGTGGGATTGGTTATTTTTAGCCTGTGAAAATCCATTCAGGCTATTAAACAACAACAGAATGAATAGGGTAAATAAGGGAAAAGTAATTTTTTTATGTTTCATCCTCTAAATGTGCTATTTAATTCCCCTCTGGTTTCACTCTTCAAATATACAAAATATATCTAATGGTCAATAAATTACTGATACTGCCAATTTTAGGAACGTTTGTTTTCTGATTAAAGTATTCGAAATGATTAGTGAAATTAGAAACTAATAGGAGTAAATGAAGTAGAGGTTGTTCTTTGAAGTGATAAAAAAATGCCGCCAAATGAGGATCATCGGGCGGCATTTCAATTAATAAATTGAGTGGTTTTATTTGGCAATAATAAACTTACCGAAAGAAATTAATTTACCCGAACCAACAACCTGATAGAAATACATTCCATCCTCCAAACTATTTTCATTAAGGATCATTTTATCCGATTGACCATCAATATAATAGCTGCTAATTTGTCTTCCAAACATATCAATAATCCTGAATTCAGCATCCTGACTGGTTAAAATGTTGTATTTAATATTTAATACCCCGGAACTGGGGTTGGGGTAAATACTTATTTCTATTGAATTCGGATGAATGTTATTAATGCCTTCTGTATTTTGGCATGGGCAATAACCCCAAAAATCCTGACGCATTCCCCCAGCACTATCCTGACCCGCTCCAATGTAGCCACAATTTCCAATTGTAAATGCCGCGGCATACCCTCTTCCAATGCCTAAAACTTGTAAGTCAGAGAAAAATGACCAAGCCTTGGAAACAGTGTCATATACGTAACCCGCAGGTAATGGGTCGGTATTTGAAGTATTGATTGTTCCAGTACAAACATAACCTTTACTCCCTATAACAAAGGCCCTGGAATCGCCTGTTGGAGCATTGGCAACAGGGAAAGAGGCAATTGTATCCCATGTATCAGTTGTTGTATCGTATCTCCAAAATGCGCTGTAAGAGCCACCCATACCATCATCTCCCCCACCTATATAACCATGATTACCTATAGCGAAAGCCGGACCAGCGTCAGTTTGTCCTGCAGGAGAAGTATTCTTTGCAGTCCATGTGTTTGTATGGGCATCATACATCCAAACATCATTCAGATAAGGAGGACCACCTGTTGAACCGCCGATTACATAAGCCTTATGTCCAATAACAAAAACAGATTCATCATAACGGCCCTGGCCCGGAAAGTTGGCCATTGCAGTCCAGGAATTTGTGGTGGTATCATAACTCCATAAATCTGTACTTCCTGAGGAAGGCCCCCACCCAAGTCCAACGTAGCCTTTCCCTTCAATAGAGAACGAAATTGGGCTGAGAGTTCCATTACCCGGGTAGTTTGCAACAGCACTCCAGGAGTTAGTTGTGGAATTCCATTTATAAAAATCTTTATATCTTGTACTATTATTCCAACCATTACCAATATAACCATACTTACCAATACTGAAACCCGCAACATAGTACCTAGCGGGTCCAGGGAAGTTTGAGTCCTGATTCCAGGTGTTGCAACTTACTGATATGTCCTTATCCATTTTTTCATTCAATGAGGACTGTGCTTGGGAATGGGATAAGACCAGTAAACTAATACATAAAAGAAGTAGTTTACTTGTCGTGTAAAATATTTTCATATTAATTTGGATTTAATTGGTTGAAAAACAAAAGTATAAAATATTTGAAAGAATAGTACAAATTCAGTGTTAAATTTATAAAAGCCAGCAGTTAATTCAGATAAAAAGTAGTCTTTTGAAATCTCTGGAGAAGTTTTAGCCCAACGGAAAATATCTGATTTATGTTCGTTGAATCATTAAAAAGGAAAATAAAGATTCATTGAGTCAAAATTAAAAAAATATGAAATATTTCTGTACCCTTTTTTTAAGTTGGATTTATTTAATAAGCGAGAATTGCCCAACATAAGAGTGTTTTAGATTACTACAATCTGTTGCAATGATTGAATAAACGTATGTGTCCTCTTGGCAAATTACATTACTCCTAACTGTTCCATTCCAACCTTTATTAATATCGGTTGTATGAAATAATTCCATACCCCACCTGTCAAAAATATACATGTCAAAATCCTTAACGTAAGCTCCTTTTGTAATAAATAAATCATTGAGCCCATCGCTATTTGGAGAAAATGCGCTAGGGATATAAAGTGTAAATATCGGATAAACTTCAAGGCATTTGGTTATGGTATCAACACAACCTTTATTATTCATTATCATAAGCTGCAGACAATAAATGCCAGTATCAGCATAAGTATGGCTAGGGCTTTTAAATGAGTTTTGCAAATCTGAAGGGCTAAAATCTCCAAAATTCCATGTCCAATAAGTGATTCCGTAAGCATCCTTAGATTGATCTGTAAATTGCACAACAGGGGCTAAAATACTGATGGGCTGAGGAGAGTAAATGAAATTAGCAACTGGTTTACTGAAGACAGTTATCATTTTAACTATCTCAAGGGTTGCACTGCAACCTTTATCAGACACGGCGGTATGTGTAACAGAAAAAGTCCCTGTATCCGGATAACAATAAATGGGGGTTTTATGATAAGAAGTATCTCCGTTTCCAAATATCCAACTCCATTGAGAAATATTTCCAGAGGAAATAGTGCTTTCATCCCTGAACTGAATACATAAAGGTGCGCATCCTTGTGTTATATCAGCATCAAATGAAGGATTAGGTGTAGGATTAACAAAAACTGTGATGTTTTTAGCTATTGATCCGCATTTGTTGTCGTATTCTAGAGTATAGGTAGTCGTAGTGGATGGAGAAATGGAAATTGTGGCGGAAGTTAAGCCACCAGGTTGCCATGTATAATTTCCTCCAAACCCCGATAAGTCATTTGCCTGCAGTGTAACCGCATTTCCTGAACAAATTGTTTGATTGGGAATATCCCCAATTTCCGGGGGGGCTTCAATTAATACAGCAACACTTTTCGAAATAAAACATCCATCAGAATCAGTTCCAGTTACGATATATGATGTACTCACTGTAGGTGAGGCCGTGGGGTCAGGGCAATTCGTGCAGCTCAAATTAGTTGATGGGGTCCACGAATAGAAATCGGCTCCGGAAACCCTGAGAGTAACAGAATTTCCAGAACAAATGGTATCAGTAGGTGATAGGGTTAATACAGGTGATGTTTTGACTGTAATTTTCACAGTTGTATCAATAGCACAACCATTGCTTATTTGAACCGTATAAATTGTTGTGGAAAGTGGAGAAGGGGTGATGGAATTAGTCGTTGCCCCTGTATTCCATAAATAGGTTGTTCCCCCAGCAGCAACAATATTGCTTGTATTACCTGCACAAATAGTGTCTGGCGGGCTAATAGAAATTATTGGATATGGATTAACCTGTATAGTAATTTGGGTATCTCCCTGGCAACTTCCATTATTTATGTGCAATGAATAGGTAGTTGTTGTTGCCGGGGTTATGATAATGGAACTTGTTGTTGCACCATTACTCCATTGGTAAAATGTTGCTCCCGATGCGCTTAAAGTATCAGTAGTTCCGGCACAAATGGGTGTTTTGCCCGTTAATCGGATTCCCCCTAAAGTCCCTGTGGTGATCGATACATTTCTTGAAACAGTATCGTCTCCCCCACACGCATCAACAATTAGGGTAACGCTGTATGTGCCTGATACGGAGTAATAGACAGCCGGATCTTGTATGGTTGAAGTTGAAGGGCTTCCACCCGGAAAGGACCAGTTCCAGGAAACCGAACTGGTTGAATCAAATGTAGATAATCCCATGAAATGAACAGAATCACCATTACATAAGGATGTTGTATCATTCACCGTAAATTTTGTTTGGGGGTCATATTGCCAATAATCGCTATGATATGCTCCCAAGCTATCTGAACCTGTACCCATATAGAATTTATTATTAACAACGAATGCTGCTGGATAGGTTCTTTGCATTTTTCCCATATCGGTAAATTCACACCAATTATTTGTTACAGTATCGTAAACCCAACCTTGAGTAAATGTATGATTCACAGAATTGTGCCCGTTGAAGACATAAGCCTTACTTCCATATACCCAAGTTCTGGAATCACCTGAAACTCCTGGATCGTAGTTTGGAATATTTGGAATAGCAGTCCAGGTATCTGTTGTAGTATCATATTTATAGCCTGTACTATGCATTATTCCTCCATCCCAGCCACCTACATAGTATCCATGGCTTCCAATTGTAAAAGTAGCTGCTCCATCTACCTTACCACATGGTGGAGTATTTAACTGTGTCCATGCGTTGGTATGTGCATCATAGACCCAAGCATCTCCAACATATGGAGGGCCACCGGTTGAGCCACTAATTAAATATGCTTTATGACCAACTACAAAACAATTGGCATCATATCTGCCCGATCCTGGAAAACTTGCCATTTGAATCCAAGAGTTTGAAATAGTATCGTATCTCCAAGTATCAACACCTCCATGATTAACTGCCCACCCAGTTGCTACATATGCTTTGCCCTCAATAACAAACGTAATAGGGCTAAGCCTTCCAGTTCCAGGATAGTTGGGGATTGCACTCCAGGTATTTGTACTTTGATTCCATTGGTAAAAATCATTATAAAAGGAAGTTCCATTCCATCCAAGTCCTATAAAGCCATAACGTCCTATTGAGAAACCAGCATCATAATTTCGTGGAAGTCCTGGAAAAGTGGCTTTTTGAATCCAACCAAGCTGGGAAATACCCGGATAGAACAGACTAAGAAGCAATAAAATTAGAAGTAGTTTGATTTTTTTTATTTTCATTTGTCAGGGGATCATAATATGATGATTAACGAGTAGAATAATCAGTATTATAGAAGTTAATTATTTTTTAATCGAAACTCTTACGGCTCAAAGGTATAAAAAAAGTATCGCTCTTTTTAAGGGAAATTATTAAATGGTATGTTTTTGGCCGTAAATGGTATGTTTTAGGTAATAAATAGCGTATATAAGGTATTCGAATGGGAGAAAAAAGTTCGGGTTTTAAAAGTTCCGGTTCTCTTTAGGTCTCCGAAAATATTTGAAAAGAATAAAAAATACTACTTTTGAACCTTAAAATATAGTTATTTATTGGAAATTATAAGCAAAATATATGTTTATTGAGTTATTAAAAAAGGAATTATTAAAAGAAAGTATAAATTATTATGCTGACAATCTTGACAACTACTCTTTTGGAACAAAAAGACCATTCAAAAAGGCGGTTATTAATCAGATGAAAAGACTTTTCTTTAATAAGCCGGTTTTGTCAGTTGTTTTAAATAATGAGTTTTTATACCGAAAGTTTTTTCTTGGTTTCCTTTTTAAGTATACAAAGTATATTGAGCCGCTTGAATATTTCTACAATAATCTTGAAACAGAAGAATCTAAGGAATTGCTTTTAAGATTAGTAGCTTTCCGATTATTGGGGTATGTAAAAGTGAAGTTACCCCTCAGCACACCTGATTTCTGGTCGGGAATAAAAGCAGTGGAAAAATTAAAAGATGAAAATGATTTTGTGGAAGTAAAATCTTTTCCGTGGAAGGTATATAAGCATAATGTTGAAAAACTCGGCTTTCCACAACAAGTATATATAAATTCAAAAGGAGCATACACTACTTATGTTCTGCAGCAATACATAAAGAAAGTCGATGATAAAAATTTGGGACCAGAAAAAGGTGATGTTGCGCTTGATTTGGGTGGTTGTTATGGTGATACATCTGTGTTTTTTAGTTTTTTAGTTGGTAACGGCGGCAAAGTTTATGCATTTGAATTTATTCCGGGGAATTTGAACGTTTTTAAGAAAAACTTGGCGTTGAATAACTTGGGGAAAGATAGTGTGGAGATAGTTGAAAGGCCCGTTTGGGAATATTCCGATAAAAAAATATATTTTAGTGATGCGGGTGCTGCGAGTCATGTAAGTTTTAAAAAATTTGATGGTTATGAAGGAAGCTCTACGACCATTACTATTGATGATTTCGTTGAAAAATATAACATTCAGAAACTAGACTTTATAAAGACAGACATAGAGGGTGCGGAACCCTATGCTCTAAAAGGCGCGATAAAGACACTTACTCGATTTAAACCCAAATTAGCTATTTCCATTTATCACGGTATGAATGATTTTACCGGGATTATACGTCAGGTAAATGAACTTGGACTTGGGTATAAGTTTTATCTCGGTCATTACACTATTTATGCCAGTGAAACAGTTCTTTATTGTTCAGTTAAATAGTCCTTTTTATTTTTGCGCAGTCGAAACCCTTTTGTTTTTCATTAAATGTTCATACCCGTATCCTGCAGCAATGCATATAAAGGGTATAACGGCTAACTTATATCGGTAGGTCCCTACTACACCTGTTACAGTGGTATAATATGCAGCAGTTAACAAGAATAATAGCAGAAACAAATACTGTTTGTTTTTTATCAGGAAAATGCACCCTATCAATGCTCCGATATATTCCAGTGCAAGAATAAGCAAGATAAATATCCCTAATACAGATTCCCTTTTATGTGTAGTGAAGTTTCCTAAAATCCTGTCTGAGCTTATTTCGGCAAACTTTTCTTCAAGCTTATTTTCATCCCAACCTAAAACCTTTGACATACCAACATTACCGACTGCAAAAAACATATTCAGGCCTCCTAATAAATGAGTTTTAATATAGGCAACTTTATGTTTTACTATATAATCAAGCCCCAGGGTTTTATATATCTCCGATTGTTTGAAGATATTTCTTTCAGTTCTGAAACCCATTGAATCGGCTTCCTTCTGATATTGAACCCTCACCGAATCTATATTCCGGTATGTAGTTCTGGCATCTGCATAAGCAGCATAGTACATTAATAATCCCGTTCCTTCTTCGGTTGTGAATTTGAATTGTCCATACTTTTCATAATTTCTTACAGGCCATATTCCAACCATTCCGAAAAAAACCACGATGAAACAAAGGGCGGCTTTAAATTTCCAGTTGCTTAATTGTTTTGAAAATAATAGCAGTAGCAGAATAATGGCAGGATAGAATAGAACAACTGGCCTTGTCAGGCCGGCAAACCCCATAAATACAGCACTCCATAAAATATCTTGTAGTTTTCCTGTTTTTATTCCTTTAATTAAAAAATAAATTGAA
Organism: Bacteroidia bacterium; assembly: GCA_035486075.1. Taxonomy (GTDB): domain Bacteria; phylum Bacteroidota; class Bacteroidia; order JABEUT01; family JABEUT01; genus JABEUT01. Next base: position 312 of record DATHNK010000188.1, on the reverse strand, counting down.
CCCGAAAACAGAACAACAAACAAAGTATCAGTAAGCAGTTGATTGGCAACAAAGGCAGAATGTATATCAAGGGCAAAGAGAAAGGAGGAAATTTTTGCAATTTCAATTTTGTCAAACAAAAGCCTGCATATCCTGTAAACAAACACCACCGAAAAGAGACTCAATAGGATCTGTATAAAAATTACCAGATATGGTTTTACCCCGGTAATAAAATAAATACATGCCATAAAACCCGGATATAAAGGCATCCGGAAGGAATCGGCATGGAGAAAGGAATAACCCGTAAGTTGATAATCGGAATAATTGGAAATG
>DATHNK010000187.1:0-2520 GCA_035486075.1 Bacteroidia bacterium | reverse complement strand
CCAGGGTTCAAAGCGAATACCGGAGGCCAACGTGATGCAGATACCGGCCAGCAAAAAATGAGAAGAGCGGTGGCTTTTAAATCCTTTGGAAAGAAGATTTAAAGTAAGTGTAAGGAGTAACAGGTAAGGTGTCTCCGCCATATTCATCAAGCTTAGGCGGAAAATAATAGGGCTTATAGCTAGAAAACAAGTGGTCACAAAGGCTCCATCGGGATTAAACTCCCGTTTTACTAAATAATAGAATGGTAAAAGCGTCAGGCCGGAAAGAAGAATATTTAAAACTACCGGTGCATAAATGCTGTTATTCCAAATGAATAATGCCAAACCGGTTAAATAGAAATGAAAAGGTCCCCAGACACCCTGGGTAATCCACACCGGATGTTGAAGCCAGTCCTTTGAAATTAACGTTCGTGAAACGGCATCCGCATCCATAGTTTGAGCGAAAGGCAGTAATAAAAGTTTCAATAAAATAATACCTGATACAAGCCCGATAATTCTTCTGTCGGCCTTTTCAATGATATTAGTTGGTTCTTGGTCCATTGCTTGGCAAAATTACATTTTTTCCTATTTGAATACGTCCGTAGGATTCGCTATAAATTTGGTTATAACTTTCTCTATTTTATCCGCGACATAAAGACATTAAATTGGGGCTGCAATTAATACCCTTACAAGTTCCATTGATTTAATTTCTACATTTGAACCAACACATTAATAAAATATCATGGTATCCAGAAGAGATTTTATAGGTAAATCAGCTATTCTAGCAGGTTCTTTGTCATTTCTGAAATTCTCGAACCCGGTATTTGCCGAGTCGCTGGAAAGGAAAGTAAAATCACAAAATCTGGTGTCCCCTGATGTAACTGCAACTGATGAGGACTTTTGGGCTTGGGTACGTGAAGGTTATACCTTGTCGCCCAATATAATAAACATGAATGCCGGCGGGGTTAGCGCTCAGCCTAAAGTAGTTCAGGATGCTCATATTGAGAACTATAGAATGTGCAACCAAGGTCCTTCTTATTTTATGTGGCAGATACTGGATAAGGGCAGGGAGCCTTTAAGGGACAAATTAGCTGATCTGGCGGGATGCAACCCGGAAGAAATTGCGATAAACCGCAACTCGACAGAAGGATTGAATACGGTAATTTTTGGATTACACCTTAAGGAAGGCGATGAGGTTGTACTTACAAAATATGATTACCCTCATATGATGACTGCCTGGAAACAGCGTGAAAAAAGGGATGGCATCAAACTAAACTGGGTAGACTGGGATTTTCCATTGGAAAATGATGAGGCCATTGTAAAAGCCTATGCAGATAAAATTACCCCTAAAACCAAAATTGTCCATATTACACATGTAATAAATTGGGTGGGACAAATTATGCCCGCAAAAGCTATTGCCGATATGGCCCATTCAAAGGGCTGTGAGGTGATTGTTGACGGCGCTCATTCATTTAATCATTTCGATTTTAAGATACCTGATACAGGCGCCGATTATTTTGCCACATCACTTCATAAATGGCTGGGAGCTCCTTTTGGCAGTGGAATGTTGTATATAAAGAAAGACAAGATCAAGAATATATGGCCATTGTTGGGGGATGATAAACCGGAAGGCGATGATATACGTCGGTTTGAGTGGCTAGGCACCCGTTCTTTCGCTTCTGAAATGGCTATCGGTAATGCGGTGGATTTTATGGAAGGTATAGGCATTCAGCGCAAAGAGGCCCGCTTGAGGTACTTGAAAGATTATTGGATGAATAAAGTAAAAGATATTCCAAAGGTTAAGTTCAGCACATCGGCTTTAGCGAAATATTCCTGCGCCATTGCCAGTTTTTCGATTGATGGTTGGGACGGTGGAGATGTGAATCAAAAATTATTCGACGACAAAAGGATATTTACAACACCAATAGTATATGAAAAACTGAACTGTGTGCGGGTTTCACCTAATATTTATAATTCTATTTGGGAAATGGACAGGCTGGTGGAAGGGATTCAGAATATTGCTAAAGCTACACCCCCGGTAAAAAAAACAGATAAATAGCTTCATCTTAATTGAGAGAATGAAAAATATAATCTTACTTTTTCTGGCTATTTGTCTTTCTGATATTGCCTCTTCTCAAAAGCAGGTGAATGAAATGAATGTGGCCGATTCGGTGGTAAAAGCTTTCACCTGGGATATTCAAAAAGAAGCAAAAGGCACCCTGATGTTTCTGGATGTAACTTATAAAAGGGAAGGGCAGGATTCCTCAGAAGACATGACCTTGACCGTTGCCAAAGATAAAATGCATAAGCGCCCGGCTTTCATTTCAATTATTATTCCGAATAATGTTGATCAGGCCAGGGGTATATTTATAAAGTTCTCAAAAACCTTTAAGGATACAAGCGGGAAGCGGAGTATTGAAATGGAAAAATCGGACCCTGTGAGAATTCCTTTTGAAAAATGTGATAACGAAAAGAAAATATGCACAGCCCGTATTTCAGGTGGATATGTTGTGGATGCTGAAACAGATGAAAAACACGATA
>DATHNK010000186.1:0-2476 GCA_035486075.1 Bacteroidia bacterium | reverse complement strand
TTTTTAAGATTGGATGTATTTGTATCGGCACCCAAATTGCACCATTCACCCAGCACAGAATTCCCCAGGAAGCCATCGTGTCCTTTATTGGAGTAGCCAAAAATTACCGAATTACTTACTTCCCCTCCTACTTTGCTATGCGGCCCCACTGTTGTTGGCCCGTAAATTTTTGCTCCTGCTTTAATAGTTGCACCTTCACATAACGCAAATGGGCCCCTAATTACTGAACCTTCCATTACCTCCGCATCTTTACCAATATATATGGGGCCCGTAGTTGAATTAAGTATGGTACATTCCATCTTAGCGCCTTTTTCAATGAATATTTTTTTACCCAACAGGGTATTGGTTTTAGAGATATTTGCTGACTTCCTCCCTTTGGTTAGTAAATTATAATCCTGTTCCAGCGCCTCCCCGTTCAGGGAAAATATATCCCACAGGTTATTTATTTTCAAAACCTGTTTGCCTTTCCACTCTTTACTTTTCGTTTTCCCCACAAAATCCTCCAGTCGCTTATTTCCGGTATTCACGGCAATAAGCGTATCGCCAATTTTCAAATCTTCAAACTTCTTTAAAGACTTGATGGATCTGAAAAGCTCAACAGTCGGGAGAATGCTGCCATTTATCCAGATATTATCTTCCTTTTTCGATACGTTGAGCGGATATTTTTTTGAAAGGTAATCTTCTGTGATTACAGAAAGTTTTTGCCTGGTAATTTTTTCCCATTTTTCTTTAATGGTTAATATTCCAACCCTGATTTCGGAAACAGGCCTTGTAAAAGTAAATGGCAAAAGACGTTGTTTTGTCAGCGGCTCATCAAAAAGTATATAATTCATCGGAATGTTTATAATAAGGACAAAAATAGAGATATTTGACCTATTCTTTAATACTTCACTATTCTTTAATTTTCAATAATGGGTGATTATACAATAATTAAGCCATCAAACAGTTATCTTTGCACAACCAATCCCATTATGAAAATTAAACTGGCATTGCTCTTTCTTGCTATTTCATTCACTGCATACTGTCAGAATCAGGACGTACCGATTGGCCAGTGGAAAGATTACCTCTCTTATCAGAATGGGCTAACAGTGTGCCAGGGGGGAGGCAATATATATTGTTGTTGTTCATCCGGTGTCTTTTCACTTAATTTATCCGATAACTCAATTACAAAATACAACAGGGTTAACGGCCTTTCTGATATAGGCTGTAGTGTAGCCCGTTACAATAGTTTAACCAATACACTTGTTGTAGGGTATTCTGATGGAAACATTGATTTGGTAACACCAACCCAAACATTTAATTTACCGGCCCTTAAAAACAGCCTTTCTCCCGGTGGAAAAACAATTAACAATATTTATTTTAGTAATAACCTTGCCTATATAGGCTGCGGGCAAGGCGTTATGGTGGTGGATCTCTACCTGGATATTATTGTTCAGTTGTATGATATAGGCCCGGAATCGAGTGCATTGAACGTGAATGATATTACCATTTATAACGATACCGCCATTTTTGCGGCAACTGAAAAAGGGGTTTACAGTGCCAATTTAAATTCCAACCTGAATGATTTTCATAATTGGAAAGTCGTTAGTCAGCGCCTTCCCTCAGGATTGTACAATTCAATAATAACCTGCGGAACAAAAATGTATGCGAGTTATGCCAAACATATTTCAAATAACACATACGCTCAGGATACCATTTTTGTATATAATTTAAATCCTGGTAAATGGTCATTGGATACAAGCGGATACCAGGAACCAAACGGGCATCATGACACCAATGGAATAAGAGACAACGTTTATTCCATGCAAAGCGCCACGATTAATAATGTTGCTTATTTTGTTTATACCGGGGCTTATAACATATCTGTGTTGGACTCGATCGGGAACAGGGTTTCACAAATTGCAAACTATGGGTTCTCAAGTAATGTTAATGCTATTGATGCTCTCTTGGACAATAATATGAATATATGGATGGCCGATGAAAACTATGGCCTTGTTGAATCCTCTGCCAATAATACCGGTCAGAATTATTATCCTCCCGGACCATTTTCAAATTCCATTTTCGATCTGGCTACAAACGGAACAAGCTTGTATATTGCCCCGGGCGGCTACAATCAGGGGTATGTTCCTTCAGGATTACCCAATCTTGCTGTTTCTGATTATACGGGAGGTTCCTGGTATAAGCTAGTTGACCAGCAAGATACTTTAAGAGATTTGTGCTGCCTATCTTTTGACCCTAAAAATCCGACCCATGCATGTGCCGGAAGTTTTGGGCATGGTATAGTGGAGTTCAATAACAATGCTATTTCAAATGTGTATAATCCATCCAATACAAATAATGCACTTTCGACCCTTTATGACCCATCCGATCCAGGATATTATTCGGTACGTATCGGAGGAGTTGGATTTGACTCTAACAGTAATCTTTGGGCCACAAATTCAAGTGCTTATTCAAATTATCTGGCGGTAAAACATGC
>DATHNK010000185.1:0-8285 GCA_035486075.1 Bacteroidia bacterium | reverse complement strand
GCCAATGTGGTGTGTGATAAGGTAGGAGCCAAAAACGCCTGGAGTTATGATATTAATGCAGCCTGCTCAGGTTTTATATTTGCACTGGTAACAGGTGCACAGTTTGTACAAATGGGGCGTCATAAAAAAGTAGTGGTTGTTGGGGTTGATAAAATGTCATCTATTATTAACTATGCCGACCGTGCTACCTGCATCATCTTTGGCGACGGTTGCGGAGCAGTATTATTAGAACCAAGTGAAGATGGGTTGGGTATCATAGATTATGTATGCAAAGTGGATGGTTCCGGCAGAAAACATTTATATCAGAAAGCAGGTGGTTCGGCTAAACCACCTACTGCTGATACGGTGGACATGAAAGAGCATTATGTGTACCAGGAAGGCCAGCATGTGTTTAAATTCGCCGTGAAAGAAATGGCGGACGTATCGGTGGAAATGATGAAACGCAACAACCTCACCAAGGATAATCTTGCCTGGCTGGTTCCTCACCAGGCGAATAAGCGTATCATCCACGCAGTGGCAGAACGTATGGAAGTATCGGAAGACAAAATAATGATGAACATCCATAAATTTGGAAACACAACGGCAGGTACTTTGCCGCTCTGTTTGTGGGAATATGAAAAGCAGTTGAAAAAAGGCGACAACATAATACTATCTGCCTTTGGCGGAGGGTTTACATGGGGAGCCATTTATATTAAGTGGGCGTATTAAGAATAGGAATAAGTGGTAAGGGATAAGGAGTAAGTAATGCCCGATTGAACTTATCCCTTATTCCTTACCCCTTACTCCTCCAATTAAATAAAAAAGTATATTTGTCCTGTCCCGAAGGGATTCATTAGGAAAGAACGAATAAAAAATATTGATTATGACCATAAAAGAAGTAGAAGAACTCATTCGTTTTGTTGCCAAAGCCAACGTTAGCGAAGTGGAGTTGGAAACCAAGGATGTTAAACTGGTTATTAAAACCAACAAAGCCGCTGAAAGAGTGGTGGAAGTAGCTGCACCTGTTGCAGTTGCACAACCGGCTCCGGTAAAACCGGCAGCAGCCCCTGCAACTGAAGCGGCAGCTCCTAAAGCTCAGCCAAAAGCAGAGGATGATTCAAAATATGTGACCATTAAATCCCCTATGATTGGTACTTTCTACCGTTCACCCGGACCGGACAAACCTCCATTCCTGAATGTGGGTGATAAAATTGAAAAGGGTAAGGTTATCTGTATTATAGAAGCCATGAAATTATTCAATGAAATTGAAGCGGAAGTATCGGGAACCATTGTTAAGTTTTTACTGAATGATGCTTCACCAGTAGAATACGATCAGCCTCTTTTTCTTGTAGACCCTGCATAATAGAGATGAGTTATAAGAGATAAGAGATGAGCGAAAAACAAAAAAGCCCATTAAAGGTCAAGAGTTTTCAATTCGCAGTAAGAATTACAAGGCTATATAAATATCTTACAGAGACTAAAAAGGAATACGTGTTAAGCAAACAACTTTTGAGAAGCGGAACTGCGGTAGGAGCTTTGGTCCGGGAAGCCCAGAATGCTGAAAGCAAATTGGACTTTGTACATAAAATGGGAATGGCACAAAAAGAATGTGACGAATCACTTTATTGGCTTGAACTGTTAAAAGAAACCGATTATATAACAAAAAAAGAATTTGAAAGTGTCACAAGTGATGCTACTGAATTATTAAAAATGATAAGAAGTTCTATAATGACGGCTAAAAAGAATATTCGTTCATGACTTTCGCTCATCTCTTATCTCTTATAACTTATAACTAAATAAAACGTGTTCAAGAAAATATTGATTGCAAACAGGGGCGAAATAGCCATGCGTATTATACGCACCTGTAAAGAAATGGGAATTAAAACGGTTGCCGTTTATTCTACTGCCGATAAGGACAGCCTGCCTGTACGTTTCGCGGATGAAGCGGTATGTATTGGCCCTCCGCCCAGCAAAGATTCTTACCTGAATATCCCCAACATTATTGCTGCCGCTGAAATAACCAATTCGGATGCTATACATCCGGGCTATGGTTTTCTATCAGAGAATGCCAAGTTCTCACATATCTGCGATGAGCATAAGGTTAAGTTTATAGGCGCCCGCCCGAATATGATTGAAGCTATGGGTGATAAATCTACCGCTAAAGAAACCATGAAAAAAGCGGGCGTACCCGTAGTTCCCGGTTCCGATGGATTGATAAAAGATTTGGATGATGCAAAAAAAACCGCTAAAAAAGTAGGCTACCCTGTTATGATGAAAGCTACCGCCGGTGGTGGTGGCAAGGGTATGCGCGTTATCTGGAAAGAAGAAGAAATAGAACATGCATGGGAATCAGCGAGACAAGAAGCTGCGAATGCTTTTGGCAACGATGGCATGTACATGGAAAAGTTTTTAGAAGAACCCCGCCACATAGAAATACAAATTGCAGGCGACCAATATGGCAAAGTGTGCCACTTGTCAGAGAGAGATTGCTCCATACAACGCAGACACCAGAAGTTGGTAGAGGAAACCCCTTCACCATTTATGACGGATAAGCTCCGTGAGAAAATGGGTAAAGCTGCTATCAAGGCTGCATCGGCAGTGAAATATGAAGGTGTAGGAACGGTAGAGTTTTTGGTAGACAAACACCGCAACTTCTACTTTATGGAAATGAACACCCGTATACAAGTGGAGCACCCTATTACCGAAGAAGTAATAAACTATGACCTTATTTGCGAGCAGATAAAAATTGCAGCAGGTATAAAAATTTCCGGTAAAAATTATTTCCCTCAGCTGCATGCTATGGAATGCCGTATTAATGCCGAAGACCCTGAAAATAATTTCCGCCCTTCACCGGGAAAGATCATCAACTTCCACGTACCGGGAGGCCATGGTATACGCGTAGATACGCATGTGTATGCAGGGTATGTTATTCCGCCCAATTACGACTCGATGATTGCTAAACTTATTACCGTAGCGCAAACCCGTGAAGAAGTAATCCATAAAATGAACCGCGCCCTCGAGGAATTTGTAATTGAAGGAATAAAAACAACCATTCCTTTTCACCTTAAACTGATGCAGAACCCGCGCTTTTTAAAAGGTGATTACAATACGCACTTTTTGGAAGAGGAGAAGCTGTTCTAGGAAATTTTGGATGTTGCGTTTTGAATTTTGATTATATTCATTCATCGCAATTTGGGCAAACCTGCACTACCTTTGAGGACACTAAAATTATTGATTAGCTATATTTTTCGGGTTCATCCAATCCTTTTTTCTTAAATATTTCAATAATTGTTGCTTCATCTGCATGAGAATATCGAGGTAAAACAAACCACAAAGGATTATTTCCAATAGAAGGCATTCCCATAGCCTTCTTTTTCCCCTCCTGTCCTTTAGACATATTCCATCTTATCGCAAGGCGTGATTTTCGCTCTTGCTCCCACTTTATACGGGCGACTGAAATACCATCTTTTCCTCCGTCATTAATAACTTCTATAAGTTTTACTCCTGCTGTTACTTCTTCTGGATTTGTATAGCTCATATTTATTATATTTGCTTGCAAATTTATAAAAATAAATATTATGAAAAAGTTTATATTTATATTACTAATTCTATCAGAAAATTTTGCTTTTATAAATGCACAACAAAGTAGAATTGTAGATAAAACATGGCATTATATAATAGATCAAGAATCTAAAGTGAATAAACCGAGTGGTTGGGGAGCTGAATTAACCATAAATGTTTATAAAACTCAATTTACAGTAAAAGAAACAGGAACTACTTATCTATTGGTAGTAACAGAATATTCTGACCCTAACAAAGCTGATGTTGACGGAAGAGTTACAAGTATTGCATTAAAAACTCGTAATGGTGGTTCTCAATATAGTAGTTTTGATCATTTTAATTTCTATACGGGGCTTTATGTTAATGAAGGCATCGCAAGAGATATAAGCGATAATTCAGAAATAGAAGAAGCGGATGATGGTTCCGGAGATTTATATTGCTATAAAGAATATGGGGGGATAAGAATAACAAAAATTAAAGGATTTTATCATGTACTTATTTTTTTATCTGGGGATGAAACTGTAACAAGAATAAACTTTATTTGTGATACACCGCCAGTTAAAAAGCCTCCGATTAAGAAAGCTAAATCAAATTAAGAATCGGAAAAGAAATTACGAATTTCTACACATCAAAATGGAAAAGATATTAGGAAAAAGTAGCCTCTATTTCCATCAATTATTTTTCCCTTCCCTCCACCTCGCATAATAATTATCCCCCGCCATTTTTAGCCCCAAAAACAGCTTTTAATTTTTTTTCCTAAATTTGTGAAAACTACGATGATGAATATTCAGGCAGAGAAATTGGAATTAATGGAGATGCTTCTGAAAACAGAAAATGAAGCTGTATTAAAGAAAATACGTTCCATTTTTAATAGTTCGAAAGGAAATGCCCGCATAACCATTGAGCAATACAATAAAGAAATTGAAGCCGCCGAAAGCAGGATAAAAAAGGGCAAGTTTGTAAGGCATGAAGATGTAGTGCGCGAATCGGAGAAATGGTAAAACAACCCCGTATTATTACCTGGGATGAAGATGCGAAGCTTTATTTTAAGGCTGCCATTAAGTTCATTAAGAAAGAATCAGCGCAGGGAGCTAAAAAAGTAAGGCTTGAAATTCTCGACACAATAGATTTGCTTCCCGAAAATCCTTTTCTTTTCGAGGAAGACCGCTTTAAACTAAACAACGACAGTACTTACAGGGCATTTGTAGTATATCACTACCGAATTACTTACAAAATAAATAGGGACTCTATTCAAATACTTAGAATTAGGCATACGAGCCAAGAGCCGTTAGAGTACTAAGAATACTTATCTCCGGAAACCGCATATTATTTAACCTCCAATTCAGGGTACCTTTCCAAATAAATTTTATATTTGTATATATATAACCCTAAAACCTAATATCATGTATTTAGTAAGAGAAGTATTCAGCACCCATCCAGGCAAGGCAAAAGAACTCGTGAAAATGTTCAAAGCCTCCATCCCACATTTTGAAAAATCGGGAGATATGAAAAACTCCAAAATAATGACCGATGCAACGGGCCCTTACTGGACGGTTGTGTTCGAATCGGAAGTAGAAGATATTGGCAATTTCTTTAAACAACTTAGGTCAGGGCCTCCTGCTCCGGAACTTATGGAGATTATGAAAGGCTATATGGATTGTGTAAAAGGCGGGCACCGGGAAATTTACGTGCTGGAGTAAATTCTTTCCGTATTTAATGATCTAAGGTTTTTGATTACTTACATGTGATTTTACCGCTATTTTGATTATAGTTGGTAAGGTTCAATATATCCTGCTATAAACGATAGATTATTTCTATGGGGTTTTTATTAGCTCTCCCCTTATAATTTCTTATATTTGTTAAAGTATTATAATTCTTCACCGCCATGAAAAAATTTACTTCTGTCTTTGTTTTTACTTTTGTTTTTTCCATATTTTCTTTTGCTCAAAATATAAATACAGTGGCAGGGAATTATTCCCTTGGAGCCGGCTATGGCGGCGACGGTGGGCCTGCCACTGCAGCGCAATTGCATTTTCCCGCAGGTGTTGTTTTAGACAGTGTAAATAATATGTATATAGCCGACCAGCAAAATAACGAAGTCCGTAAAGTTAACGGCGTCACAGGAATAATTACAACCATTGCAGGCAGCCACACCTTCGCTTCGGGGTTCAGTGGTGACGGCGGACAAGCAACATCAGCCCAATTATTCGGACCTCTTGCGGTCTCAATTGACAGTTCCGATAATGTGTATGTAGCAGATAATGTAAACAGCGTGATCCGGAAAATAAATCAAACTACCGGAATAATTACCACGGTCGCAGGCATTGGTACAGTGCTCAGTTATAGCGGCGATGGCGGACAGGCAACTGCGGCCGAGCTTTTCCGGCCCACAGGCATGGCGGTCGATGGAAAAGGCAACCTGTATATTGCCGATTGCCTGAACAGCATTATCCGCAAAGTGGACCATACAACCGGAATTATAAATACTATTGCCGGTATACCTAAAACGCCCGGATATAGCGGGGATGGCGGACTTGCTTCTGCCGCTGAATTGAAGTACCTGCAAAATTTAACGCTCGACGGAAAGGGGAATCTATACATTGCCGATGCCGGAAATAATGTGGTCAGGTATATTGATGCAACTACAGGGAATATAAGCACCCTTGCCGGAACAGGCGCCCCGGGATATTACGGCGACGGAGGACAAGCCACGGCTGCTGAACTCGATAACCTTACAGATGTAACGCTGGATGCTATGGGCAATGTTTATATCGGCGATTTCGATAACCAGGTGGTACGCATGGTAACTGTATCTTCCGGAATTATTTCTACCATTGCCGGCAACCACGTACAAGGGTTCAGTGGCGACGGAGGCCCTGCTACAGCAGCCGAATTATATGAGCCCATTGGTGGAGCATTTGACAAAGCAGGTAACTTTTATATTGTGGATGAAAGCAACAATGTCATAAGGGAAATTTCAACAGGAATTTCAACAGGAACCCGGTTGGTGCAAAACAGCAACGATCTGCTTACCATGAACATTTTCCCCAACCCTGTAAATAACGATCTTACACTTGTTTATACATTACCAAACACAGAAACTAAAGCTACATTGTACCTCTATAATTCATTGGGGCAATTAATAAGATGTACATTTATTACTGCACATTCAGGCATTTTAAATGAAGATGTATCGGGTATTATGAGGGGTGTATATTACTACTCCATCGTTTCCGGGTTGGGTATAAAAGCAACAAATAAATTTATAATAAACAGGTAGCGTTCAGTCGCCGTGATAGCGGGAATAAAAATTATCCCCACGGGCACGCATCATTCCGCTGAAATTGCGTTGCAGTAAAAGAGCATTCACACTTTCCGCTATCCGCTTGGCTTTGGTGGCATCCGTTTTAGCGGTATCTATCCATTTGGAGAAATAACTTTTGTGGGAATTTGAAAGAGAATTGAAAAATTTCAGAGCCTTTGGTTCATCGGCAAGGCAGGCTAATAATTCAGCGTTAATGGGGATAGTGCGCTCATCCAGTTCCAAAGAGACTTTTAGCATAGCGCCATTCTTTTTACCCGTTCCTTTTCGCATTTGCGCATTAAAAGGAATAATGAATGTTCCTTCGCCCATGGGCAAAACGGCAATCTTTTCAATCTTATAATTATCGAATTTCCCTTTTACCCTATACCCTTTTTTTACTCCCGGATTTATTTGTTCGGTAATATCCGCAGGGATTTCAATATACATCCAGCCGGTCTTCTCGCCCATTTCGCCAAATCGCAGGATTGTTGTATTAAACTGAACCATATGCAATCATTAACGTCACCCTGAACTTGTTTCAGTGTCCCATATTATTGGGATGCTGAAACAAGTTCAGCATGACTGTGGCTATACTTCAACCTTCTGTGCTTTCTTATTCTCTTCGTATTGAAATGCCTTTCTGGGTTTTAATCCCAGCACTTCAAACATCTTTTTGTCTTCGTTAGCATCAGGATTTGGAGTAGTGAGCAATTTCTCGCCCATAAATATGGAATTGGCCCCCGCCATAAAACAGAAAGCCTGTGTTTCTTTATTCATTTGTACACGTCCGGCAGAAAGGCGCACAACCGAATCAGCCATAACAATTCGTGTGGTAGCAATCATGCGTATCATCTCCCAGGATTCTATAATTGGAGTGTCTCCCAACGGAGTTCCTTCTACAGGAACCAGCGCATTAATAGGCACCGATTCCGGATGAGGATTTAAATGAGACAGTGTAAGCAACATTCCAATCCTGTCGTCTATAGATTCACCCATACCGATAATACCACCGGAGCAAACAGTCAGACCTGCTTTACGCACGTTGTGGAGGGTATTCAGCCTGTCTTCGTATTTGCGGGTAGTGATTATGCTGCTATAGTTTTCTTCCGACGTATCCACATTATGGTTGTAAGCATAAAGACCGGCGTCCGCCAGTTTTTGCGCCTGTTCCTGTGTAACCATTCCTAGGGTAGCGCAGACTTCCATACCTTTCGCATTGACGGTCTTCACCATATCAAGCACCCGGTCAAAGTCTTTATTATCCCTTACCTCTCGCCATGCAGCGCCCATGCAAAGCCTTGATGCGCCCATACTCTGGGCTTTATCTGCTATAGCCCCGACTTCATCTACGCTCATCAGTTTTTGAACTTTCACCTCTGTATGATAACGTGCCGCCTGCGGACAATAAGCACAATCTTCGGGGCAGCCTCCCGTCTTGATG